>NZ_JBSIBZ010000090.1:0-40025 GCF_058245575.1 Streptomyces sp. UF-297
GCCCCGTCCCGCCGCAGCTGCGCGCGGCCACGATGACGCCGTCCGGCGGTGCCGGGCCGGCCCATCCGGGCCGCAGGGCGTCCCGTCGCGGGGCGCCTGTCCGCCGTCGCCGTGCCGGCGAGCCGCCGCAGGGGTGCGCGGCCACGACGGGGCGTTGCGGCGGTGCCGGGCCGACCGAGGCCGGGAGTCCGGCCGCACAGACCATGACGTATGCCGCCTGCAAGGAGCTTCAGCCGTGACCGAGTACGACGCCGATCGCGAAGTTGTCGAGGGCGTTGGGCAGCCGGAGTTCGAGGCCGGGGCCGACGACGCGGAGTGGGGGGTGCCCGCCCCCGAGAAGGCGGACAAGGAGCCGGGGGCCGCGCCCGTCACCCCCGCGGACGCGGCCGACGCCGCGCGGCTGGTGTCCTTCGGGCTGCAGCCGAAGCTGATGCCCGCGCGGGACGCCGAATACGGGGAGCTGCTGCGGCGCTACCGCGACGAGCCCGCCTTCGCGCGGCTCGCCGACGCCGTGGCCACCGGGCTCGGACTGATCGTCCTGGAGGTGTCCACGCGCGCCGGAATGGCCGTGACCGCCGCCGAGGACTCCGTCTTCGCGGTGCGGATGGGCGACTACGCCCGGCGCGCCTCCTCCGACTCCGCCGACCGGTTCCTGCACGGACTGGCCCACCTCGCGGTCGCCGCGATGGCCTTCCCCCGCCCCGAGGACCTCGCCGACGACGGATACATCGGCCGGATCACCGTCAACGGCGTCGACGCCTTCGTACGCCAGGCCTGCCGCCGCCTGGAGGAACGCGCCGAAGAAGACGGCGAGAACACCGACCCCACCAGCGACGCGCCGGGCCTGGAGGCCGCCTGGCGGGTCTACGCGCGGCGCAGCTCCACCGGCGCCACCAAGGACGCGCGCCGCCTGGCCGGTTCGACCACCGGCATCATCGCCAAGGCCGTCACCTTCCTCGTCGACTCCGGCTTCCTCCAGCGCACCGGCGACGACGCCGGAGGCGCCTTCCGCACCACGGCCCGCTACCAGCTCCAGGTCCGCGACATGGCCGGCAGCGCCGCCATGGCCGAACTGCTGGAACTGGGCGTGGTCCCCGTCGGCGACGGCAGCGCCACCCTGCTGCCCGCCCAGGACACCGACGACCTGGAACTGGTCGCCGACGCCGGCCTGCCCTTCCACGGCTCCTGAGCCCCGTCAGCCCCGCCTGAAGCTCCCCCCACCGTCCGTCACGACAACGAGAGTCCGCCGCCATGTACGAGCTGTCCCGGGTCCGCCTCTACTCCATCGGGCCTGCCGGTGCGCGCTACGCCGACACCGTGCTGGACCTGCGGGGAGTCGGTGCGCCGGTGCCCCAACCGGCCCCGGCGCAGGCGGAGTTCTTCGAGGAGGAGCCCGTCGGGCCGCCGCGCCGACCGGCCCCCGCCGGCGTGCTGTTCCTGGAGAACGGCGGCGGCAAGTCCGTACTCCTCAAACTGATCTTCTCCGTGATGCTGCCGGGCCACCGCAACACCCTCGGCGGCGCCAGCTCCGGCGTGCTGCGCAAGTTCCTGCTCGCCGACGACTGCGGACACGTCGCCCTGGAGTGGCAGCACACCCTCACCGGCGAGTCCGTCGTGGTCGGCAAGGTCAGCGAGTGGCGCGGACGGCAGGTCTCCAACGACCCGCGCAAGTTCGCCGAGGCCTGGTACTCCTTCCGGCCCGGCCCCGGCATGAGCCTGGACTCGCTGCCGGTCGCCGAGGCCACCGCCGTACGCCACGGCAAGACGGCCGAGGGCGCCTCCGGAGCGCAGGGCCGGCGCCGCACGATGAAGGGCTTCCGCGACGTCCTGACCGAGGCGGGCAAGAACTACCCCAACCTCGACGTCATCTGGGAGGAGATCCACGAGCGCTGGACCGAGCACCTCGGCGACCTGGGCCTGGACCCCGAACTCTTCCGCTATCAGCGCGAGATGAACGCCGACGAGGGCGAGGCCGCCGGCCTGTTCGCGGTCAAGAAGGACTCCGACTTCACCGACCTGCTGCTGCGCGCGGTCACCGACACCCGCGACACCGACGGCCTGGCCGACCTGGTGCACGGCTTCGCGCACAAGCTCGGCCGCCGCGCCGAACTGACCGCCGAGCGCGACTTCACCGCCGGTTCGCTGGACCTGCTCTCGCGCATCGCCGAGGCCGCCGGGCACCGCGAGCGCGCCCGGGACGTGCACGCCGGGGCCGAGCGGCGCACCCGCTCCCTCGCCCAGCGCCTGCACGCCCGCGCCACCGAGGAGCGCGGCCGCACCGCCGAACTGGCCGAACAGGTCGCCGCCGCCGCACACGCCGTCACCGACGCCGAGCGCACCCGCGAACGCCGCTCCCTGATCGCCGCCGAAATCGCCTACCGGCACGCCTCGCTGGCGCTGGCCGCCGCCGAGAAGGGCGCCGCCGCCCAGCGCCGCGAACTCAACGACGCCCGCACCCTGCACTCCGCCTGGCAGGCCGCCGAGACCGTGCTGCGCCACCGCGCCGCCGCCGACCGCGCCGCCCGGGTCGCCGCCGCCATCCGCGAGGCCGAGCGGGACGCCGCCCCGGCGCTGGCCGCCCGTGCCAAGGCCGCCTCCGAGCTCGTACGCGCCCTGCACTCCGCGGCCGCCGACAGCGAGCGGATCGCCAACGAGGGCGAGGAACGCACGGCCGTCCTCCAGGAGGCCGGCGAGTCGGCGCACCGCGACGCCACCTCCGCCGCCACCCGCGCCCAGCGCGCCCGCAGCGAGGCCGAACACCTCAAGCAGCGCCTGGCCGAGGTCGAGCAGGAGACCGCCGAGGCGGTACGCGCCGGCTGGATCGAGGAGACCACCCCCGACGCCGACCCGGCACGCGCGGCACTGGCCGCAGCGGACGCCGAGAAGGAAGCCGTCCAGGCCTGGGACGCCGCGCGCGAGGCCGCCCGGCAGAGCGCCGGCCGCGCCAAGGAGAGCGCCGCCCGCCTCGCGGCCGCCGAACTGGCCGCGGCCCGCGCCGAGGACGCGGCCCAGGCCGCCGAGCGCGCCTACGAAGCCGAGCGCGCCGCCGCCGAGTCCATCGGCGCCGAACAGCGCCTGGCCGAACTGCTGGGCCTCCCGCAGCGCACGGCCGGCCAGCTGCCCGGCCCGCGCGGCGGTACGCCCACCGGCCCGGCCCAGGACGGGCCCCGCCCCGCCACCGAAGGCCCGCTCACCGCCGAGGAGCTGGACCGCAACGCCGAGGAACTGCGCGAACTGCTCGAGGAGAGCGTCGGCTCGGCCGAGCGCCAGCTCTTCGACCTGCGCACGGCAGCCGCCGACGACTCACGCATCCTGGGCGCCCTGGGCGACGGCGGACTGCTGCCCCCCGGCCCCGATGTCCTGGCGGCCGTCGAGTACTTGGGCGAGCACGGCGTCCCCGCGCTGCCCGGCTGGCGCTATCTGGCGCAGTCCGTCGCACCCGCCGATCACGCCCGCGTGCTCAGCGCCCGCCCCGAACTGGTCGACGGCGTCATCATCACCGACCCCGACACCCACGCCCGGGCCCGCGAGGTCCTCGCGCAGGCCGCGCTGCTGCCCCGCTCGGCCGTCGCCGTCGGCACCGCAGCCGCCCTGCTCGCCCCCACTCCCGCGCCCGACGCGCAGGACAGCGGCGTCTTCCTCGTACCGCCCAACCCGGCCATGCACGACGAGTCGGCCGCCGACGAGGAGCGCCAGGCCCTGCGGGCGCGCGCCATAGAGCGCGACGAGGAGATCCGGGCACTGGCCGCCCGGCTCGCCGGGGACCGCGCCCTGTCCGCCCGCCTGAACTCCTGGCGCACCGGCTGCCCGCCCGGCCGCCTGGCCGAACTGGCCACCGCCGCCCAGGAGATGGGCGCCGCCGCCGAGGCCGCCGCCCAGGAGCTCGCCGCGGCCCGCACCGCCCGCGCCGAGGTCGAGGAGAGCGACACCGAGGCCGCCCGCATCCGCGACGAGCGCCAGGACCGCGCCCAGCGCGCCCGCCGCGCCGCCGACGCCCTGGCGGGCCTGGCCTACCGGCTGCGCGAGCGCGCCGCCTGGCAGAGCCGACTGCGCGAACTGGCCGATGAGGGCGCCGAGTTCGAGGCCCGAGCCGAGGAGTGCGTGGACCGCGCCAGGGCCGCCGACGAGGACCGGCGCGCCGCCCAGCGCGCCGCCGACGACGCCCGCCGCACCGCCCGCGCGCTGCGCGCCGAGCGCGCCGAGATCGCCGGCGTCCCCGACGACGTCAACGAGACGGACGACGCCCCCGACGGCAGCTCGCTGCCCACCCTGCGCGAGGCCTACCGCGCCGCCTCCCAGCTGTACGAGAAGGTCGGCGTCGGCGCCGACCTGCGCGCCGAACAGGCCCGCGCCGAGAGCGACGAGAGCGCCGCCCTGGCCGAGCTGGACCGCCTCACCAACAAGGTCCGCACCCGCGCCGAACAGCTGCTGCAGAGCGCGGACGCCGCCGACGGGCCCTCCCGCCAGGCCGCCGCCGCCCGCGCCGAGTCCCTGGTCACGATGCTGGAGACGCGCGCCTCGGCCGCCAGCGAGCAGCTGGGACGCCTGCGCGGCGAGGCCGAGCGCCTCGCCCCCACCGACGGCGAGGCGCACACCGAACTGCCCGAGGAGCTGGTCCCCGCCGACGCGGAGCGCGCCAAGGAACTGCTGCGCACCGCGAGCGCCGAACTCGCCACCGCCACCGACGTACTGGAGACCGCCCGCGCCACGCACACCGAGATGCTGCGCGGCCACCGCGCCGCCGAGGACGCGGCGGGCGGCTTCGACGAGACCGCCGCCATGCTCCGCGACCTGCTGCGGGACACTGCCGACGACAAGGGCGCCGAGGGCGAGGAGGTCGAGCCCTACCAGGGCCGCCTGGAGGAGGCACGGCAGGCCGCCGCCGAGTCCCGCCGCTCGCTGCGCGGCTGCGCCACCGACCTGTCGGCCGCCGAGTCCGCCGTCCGCGAGGCCTGCGACATTCTCGTACGGCACGCCAACTCCACCCGCTACGAAATGGTCAAGACCCCCGCCCGGCAGCAGATCCGGGAGCTGCCGGTGTCCGCGCTGCCCGACCACGCCGCCAAGTGGGCGGAGGCCTTCGCGCCCCGGCTGCGCGTGCTGACCGACGAGCTGGCACAGCTGGAGCGCAACCGCGACAGCATCGTGGACCGGCTGCGCGGACTGGTGGAGTCCTCGCTGACCACCCTGCGCTCCGCCCAGCGGCTCTCCCGCCTCCCCGAGGGGCTGGGGGAGTGGTCGGGTCAGGAGTTCCTGCGCATCCGCTTCGAGGACCCCGACCAGGCCACGCTCACCGAGCGCCTGGGTGAGGTCATCGACGAGGCGACCCGCTCGGCGGTCAAGAAGAACAGCGATCTGCGCCGCGACGGGATGTCCCTGCTGCTGCGCGGGGTCAGCGCCGCCCTCCAGCCGCGCGGGGTGGCCGTGGAGATCCTCAAGCCGGACGCGGTACTGCGCGCCGAGCGGGTCCCCGTCGGACAGATGGGCGACGTCTTCTCCGGCGGCCAGCTGCTGACCGCCGCCATCGCCCTGTACTGCACGATGGCCGCGCTGCGCAGCAACGACCGGGGCCGCGACAAGCAGCGGCACGCCGGCACCTTGTTCCTGGACAACCCCATCGGCCGCGCCAACGCCACGTACCTGCTGGAGCTCCAGCGCGCCGTCGCCGACGCGCTGGGCGTCCAGCTGCTCTACACCACCGGCCTGTTCGACACCACGGCCCTCGCCGAGTTCCCGCTGGTCATCCGGCTGCGCAACGACGCCGACCTGCGGGCCGGGCTGAAGTACATCAGCGTGGAGGAGCACCTGCGGCCCGGGCTGCCGCAGCAGGACCCCGACGGCGAGACGGTGCACGGCGAGATCACGGCGACCCGGATGTTCCGCCGCCCCGAGGACGCCGTCGCACAGACACCTGCTGCCGAGGAGGCCGCCTCCGAGGAAGCCGAGGGCGCCGCGTCCGAACAGGCCGTACCCGAGTGGGCCGTACCCGAGCAGACCGCCCCGGAGGAGTCCGCCCCTGAGGGCACGGTCCCGCAGGAATCCGCCTCCGAGGACGCGCCTCCCGCTACGCAG
This sequence comes from Streptomyces sp. UF-297, assembly GCF_058245575.1. Taxonomy (NCBI): domain Bacteria; kingdom Bacillati; phylum Actinomycetota; class Actinomycetes; order Kitasatosporales; family Streptomycetaceae; genus Streptomyces; species Streptomyces sp. UF-297. The sequence goes on from NZ_JBSIBZ010000090.1 coordinate 6,073, forward strand.
CCGGCTCCGGTCCCCGGTCAGTCCGCGGCCCCGCAGCAGGAGGCGCCAGCAGAGAGCTGACCCACCGGTGGAAGTCGCCGATGTGGTGCTCGCTGGGCACGAGCACCCCGCCGGCCCGGTAGGCCCGCGAGTCCATCGCGGGCTGGGTGCGCTCGCAGGCCGCGAAGTCCTGCACGTTGACCCGGTGGAACAGCTCCGCCGACGCCGACACGTCCGCCCCGGAGGCCACCACCTCCGGGGCGTAGAGCCAGTCGCACTCCACGACGGTGCGGTCCGCCGCCATCGGGAACATCCGGTGGACGATGACGTGGTCGGGGACGAGATTGAGGAAGACCTGCGGCCGGACCGTCACCGCGAAATAGCGGCGGTCCTGGTCCGTGGCCAGCCCCGCCAGCCGCCCGAAGCCGCCCTGCCCGTCGACGGTGAAGCCCTCCGCCTCCTCGGCGAAGGCCGCGCCGTGCCCGACGAAGTACTGCGCCGCCAGGCCGTCCGCGAACTCCGGCAGCACCTCGGTCAGTTCGGGGTGGATCGTGGCGCAGTGGTAGCACTCCATGAAGTTCTCCACGACCAGCTTCCAGTTGGCGCGCACGTCGTAGGACACCCGCCGCCCCAGCTCCAGGCCCGGCATGCCGTACCGCTCCACCGCCGCCGCGTCCCCCAGCCGCTCGGTCACCGCCCCGATGACGCCCTCCTCGAAGGACGGCGCCTCCTCGGCCAGGCACACCCACACATAGCCCAGCCACTCCCGCAGGTGCACGGGGACCAGACCGCGCTCGACGCGGTCCACATCCGGCATCCGCCGCAGGTTGGGCGCCGCCACCAGGCGCCCGTCCAGGTCGTAGGTCCAGGCGTGGTACGGGCACTGCAGGGTGCGCCGCACCTCGCCCGCTTCCTCGGTGCACAGCCGCGCGCCCCGGTGCCGGCACACGTTCAGGAACGCCCGCAGCCCGCCCTGCCGGTTGCGGGTGACCACCACGCTCTCGCGGCCGACCCGCACCGTACGGAAGGCGCCGGGCCGCGCGAGATCGGCCGAGCGCACCGCGCAGAACCACAGCGACTCGAAGATGCTGAGCTGCTCCTGGAGGAAGACCTCGGGGTCGGTGTACATCCGCCCCGGCAGGGTGGCGATCAGGCTGGAGGAGGCGGGGGCGAGGGTCATGTCGGCGCTCCTGTGGACGTCAGGCGGGCGCGGCGGTCAGCCGGCTGGGGTCGAAGAGCTCGATGGGGTGCCCGGTGGCCCCGGTCAGCGCCAGGTCGGCGAGGATCTCCCCGACCACGGGCGTGAACTTGAAGCCGTGGCCGGAGAAGCCGCATGCGACCGTGACGGCATCGGGGTGCGCGGGGTGCCGGGCGATGACGAAGTGCTCGTCGGGGGTGTTGCTGTACATGCAGGTGGTGGCGCGCAGGAACGTTCCGGGCAGGCCGGGCAGCAGCCGGGCGGTCTGCGCGGCCATGGCACGCACCTCGTGCGGGTGCACGGTCCGGTCGATGGTCTCGGGCGTGCAGACGGTGCCGTGGTGGCGGAAGAACGCCACCTTGGCCCCCTTGCCGGGACCGTCGATGGCGGGAAAGCCGTAGCTCTGCACGCCCTGTGCGTCCTCGTGGATGTAGATGGGCAGCCGCTCGGGCTCGTACGCGCCGATGCCGCCGCAGGGCTCGAACCAGTACGTCACCTGCCGCTCGACGGTGATCGGCACGCCCAGGTCCGCCAGCAGCTGCGGCGCCCAGGCGCCCGGGCAGATCACCAACTGCCCGGCGGTATAGGTGTTCTCGGGGGTGTGGACGCGGACGCCCGCGCCGCCCGGCAGCGCCTCCCAGCGGACCACCGGCTCCTGGAAGCGCAGTTCGGCGCCGGAGCGGGTGGCGAGCTGGAGGTGGGCGGCGACGGTGTGCTCGGGGCGCAGCAGCCCGGCGCGGGCCTCGTACAGCGCGACCTCGTCGGGCGCCGGGGTCATGGCCGGGTAGCGGCGGCGGATCTCGGCCGCGTCCAGCATCTCGTGCGGCAGGTCCCAGGCCCGGGCCGAGCGCAGCGACCCCGCGACGGTCAGTGCGTCGGGCCGCCCGATCATCAGCCCGCCGCACAGCGTCGCCAGCCGGCGCCCGGTGTCCCGCTCCAGCTGCTCGAACAGCTCGTAGGTGCGCAGCAGCAGCGGCACGTACTGCGGGCCCTCGAAGTAGGACTGGCGGGTGATGCGCGATCCGCCGTGGCTGGAGCCGTGCGCATGGGCCGGACCGAACTTCTCCAGGCCCAGTACGCGGGCGCCGCGGGCGGCGAGGTGATGGGCGGCGGCGCTGCCCATGCCGCCCAGGCCGAGCACGATCACGTCGTAAGTGGGGGTCAAGCGGTCCTCCCGATCGGGTCGGTGGCGGATGCTGCGATCCCTTGGCGCCGGACGGTACGGCCGCTCAGCGCCGGATGCGTTCCATCCCCGGGTCGAAGAGCGGCTCGGCGGCGACCGTCGCCGGGACCTTCTGCCCGAAGTACTCGATGTGTACGGCACTTCCGGGGGCGGCGGCGGTGGCCGGCAGCCAGGCGTAGGCGAGCGCGCGACCGATGGTGCAGCCGTAGGCGGCGCTGGTGACGTACCCGACGGGCACCCCGTCGGCGTACACCGGCTCCTGGCCCATGACGACGGCCGCGGGGTCGTCCGGCGTCAGGCACACCAGACGGCGCGCGACGGTGTCCTGCGACACGCCCTGCAGCGCGGCGCGGCCGACGAAGTCGCCCTTGTCCGGGCGCACGGCCCAGCCCAGCCCGGCCTCGTACGGGTTGTGCTCGGCGGTCATGTCCCGGCCCCAGGCGCGGTACCCCTTCTCCAGGCGCAGGCTGTCGAAGGCCCCGCGGCCCGCGGCGATCACCCCGTGCTCCTGCCCGGCCTCCCACAGCGTGTCCCACAGCCGCAGCCCCATGTCGGCCGAGGTGTACAGCTCCCAGCCCAGCTCGCCCACGTACGACAGGCGCAGCGCGGTGACCGGCACCTCGCCGACGAAGGCCCGCCGGGCCTTGAAGTAGCCGAAGGCGCGGTGCGAGAAGTCGGTGCGGGTCAGCGGCTGGACCAGGTCGCGGGCCAGCGGCCCCCACACGCCCACGCAGCAGGTGCCCGGGGTGAGGTCGCGGACCGTCACTCCCGAAGGCGCGTGCCGGGCGAGATGGTCCAGATCCATGCCGCTGTTGACGCCGACCTGGAAGGTGTCCTCGCCGAGGCGGGCCACCGTCAGGTCGCTGCGGATGCCGCCCGCCTCGTCCAGCAGCAGGGTGTACGTCACCGAACCGGGCTTCTTCGCCAGCTGGTTGGTGGTCATGTACTGGAGGAAGTCCACCGCGCCCGGGCCGCTCACCTCCAGGCGCCGCAGCGGCGTCATGTCGTACAGCGCCACCCGCTCGCGGGTGAGACGGGCCTCGGCCGCGCAGACGGGCGACCAGTGGCGGGCGGACCACTCGTCCCGCTCGGGCAGCGGCATCCCCTGCGCCAGCGGGGCGTTGGCCTCGTACCACTGCGGGCGCTCCCAGCCGGAGCCCTCCAGGAAGACCGCGCCCAGCTCGCGCTGGCGCCCGTACCAGGGGCTGACCCGCAGCGGCCGCGGGCGCCGCGGCGGCTGGAGGGGGTGGACGATGTCGTACACCTCGACGAACTGCTGCTGTCCGCGCTCGCGCACATAGGAGGGCGCCAGCTGGACGTCCTCGAAGCGGGCGATCGCGCACTCGTGGACGTCGGTGGCGGGCCGCCCCTGGGCGATCCACTCGGCCACGGCGCGCGCGGCGCCCGCGGAGTGGGTGACCCACACCGCCTCCGCCAGCCACAGCCCGCGCAGCGCGGGGTGCTCGCCCAGCAGCGGCTGCCCGTCGGGGGTGAAGGAGAAGACGCCGTTGAAGCCGTCCTGGACCCGGGCGCGCGCCAGATCGGGCAGCAGCCAGGCGCTGTCGCGGAAGCTGGGTGCGAAGTCCTCGGGGGTGAAGGGCAGACAGGAGGGCATCACGGGCGCGTCGTCGGGGGCGGGCAGGGCGAAGGGGTCGACGGGCAGCGGGCGGTGGGCATAGGAGCCGATGCCGAGCGCGGTGCCCGTGCCGTCCGTTCGCGGGTGTGCGCGGAAGTACAGGTCGCGGTCCTGGAAGCGCAGGATGGGGCCGTTCGCGTCCAGGCCGGGCAGGGGCGAGGTGGTGACGTACTGGTGGGCCAGCGGCAGCAGCGGCACCGGCACCTGTGCCATCGCCCCGATCACCGGGCCCCACAGGCCCGCGGCGCACACCACGGCGTCGGCGGGGAAGGTGCCGCGGTCGGTGACGACGCCGGTGACGCGCTCGCCGTCGCGCCGGATGCCGGTGACGGTGTGCCGGTCCAGGAACCGCGCGCCGCGCCGGGTGGCCCGCAGGGTCTGGGCGCGCGCGGCGGGCAGCGCGCGGGCCAGCCCGTCGCCGGGGGTGTGGAAGCCGCCCAGCACCTTGGAGGCGTCCAGCAGCGGCCACAGCTGGGCGCACCGCCGGGCATCGATCAGTTCGCCCGGCACGCCCCAGGAGGCGGCCAGTCCGGCCCTGCGGTGCAGATCCGCCCAGCGCTGCGGTGTGGTGGCGATCTCCAGCCCGCCGACCGCGTCGAAGCACGGCCGCCCGTCCTCCTGAAGGCCCGAGAACTTCTCGACGGTGTACGCGGCGAACTCCGTCATCGTCTTGGAGGGGTTGGTGCGGAAGACCAGCCCGGGGGCGTGCGAGGTGGACCCGCCGGGGGCGTGCAGCGGGCCCTGCTCCAGGACGGTGACCTCCCGCAGGCCGCGCGCGGTCAGCTCGTCGGCCAGCGCGCACCCCACGATCCCGGCACCGATGATCACCACCCGGGCGTTCACAGGACCACCACTGAACGCAGCACCTCGCCGTTGAGCATCGCCTCGAAGGCCGACTCCACGTCCTGAAGACCGATGGTCCGGGTCACGAACGCCTCCAGATCCAGCTTTCCGCTCAGGTGCAGATCGATCAGTACGGGGAAGTCGCGGCTGGGCAGACAGTCGCCGTAGCGCGAGACCTTCAGCGCGCCGCCGCGCGCGAACACCTCGGCCAGCGGCAGCTCGATGCTCATCTCCGGCTCGGGAAAGCCCACTTGGACCAGCGTCCCGGCCAGGTCGCGCATGAAGAAGGCCTGCCGGTAGGTGTCGGGGTGGCCCACCGCGTCGATGACCACGTCCGCGCCGAACCCGCCGGTGAGGTCGCGTACGGCCTGCACGGGGTCGGTGCCCCGGGAGTCGACGGTGTCGGTGGCGCCGAAGCGCTCGGCGGCGTCCAGCTTGCGGCTGTCGAGGTCCACGGCGATCACCCGGCGCGCACCGGCCCGCGAGGCCCCGGCGATCGCGGCGTTGCCCACCGCGCCGCAGCCGATGACGGCCACCGTGTCGCCGCTGCCGACTTGGCCGGTGTGCACGGCGGCGCCGTACCCGGACATCACCCCGCAGCCGATCAGCCCCGCGGCCTCGGGGCGGGCCGCCGGGTCGACCTTGACCGCCTGCCCGGCCGCGACCAGGGCCTTGTCGGCGAACGCGCCGATGCCCAGGGCGGGGGAGAGCGGGGTGCCGTCGGTCAGGGTGATGCGCCGGCGGGCCCGCTGGGAGTCGAAGCAGTACCAGGGGCGGCCCCGCAGGCAGGAGCGGCATCTGCCGCACGGCGCCCGCCAGGCGAGCACCACGAAGTCGCCGGGGCAGGGCTGCTGTACGCCGGGGCCGACCGCCTCCACGACTCCGGCCGCCTCGTGGCCCAGCACATAGGGGAACTTCTCGCCGACCGCGCCCTGGCGGTAGTGCAGATCGGTGTGGCACACCCCGCAGGCCTGGACGGTCACCAGCACCTCGCCGGGGCCCGGTGCGGGCACCAGGACCGGCAGGACCTCCAGGGGCGCGCCCTTCTTCAGGGCGACGACGGCGCGGGAGCGGTGGACGGTGCGGTACCCGTGCGCGCTGCCGCTCGCGGGTGCGTGGAGGGGGCCGGGGCGGTGGCCGGGGCGGGCGTGGTGCGGCATGTCCCACTCCTTAGCGGCGCCTGCGGGGACGGCAGGGCAAGGACGGGTGAGTCGGCACGGGTGCGGTGCGGGGGATGGCGGGGACGTACGACGCCGCGAAAGACGGGTGAACGCCCGCCGGAGCCCCCGGTGTTGCTGATGGCGCTTCGTAATGCGCCATGAGGAACATGCTGGGAGTCCGTCAGGCGTCCGTCAAGAGGTGATTCGCTGCTGTCGTGCCGACTTGCGCGGGTGTCAGCCCGCGAATCCCATCTGGCGCGAGAGGGCGGCCGCGGCCTCGGCGGACCGCTCGGCGAGGCCCGGGAGCAGCGACCGCTCCATGCGATAGGCGGGACCGGAGACCCCGATCGCGCCGATGACAGCACCATCGTGGGCGCGCACCGGCGCCGCCACCGCATTCAGGCCGAGTTCCAACTCCTCGGTGGAGCAGGCGAAACCGCGCTCCCTGGCGGTCACCAGCTGCTCGCGCAGACCGCCCGCGGAGGTGATGGTGTGCTCGGTGAAGCGCGGCAGCTTGCGCTCCACCAGGCCCTCGCGGCGCTCCCGCGGCAGATGCGCCAGCAGCACCTTCCCGCTGGCGGTGGCGTGCAACGGGGTGCGCCGGCCCAGCCAGTTGTAGGCGGTGACCGCGGCCGCGCCGCGCGCCTGCATGATGTTGACCGCCGCATCCCCGTCCAGAACCGCGATGTTGGCGGTCTCCCCGGTGTCCTCCGCCAGCGCCCGGCACACCGGCTGGCCCTCCTGGGAGATGTCCAGCCGGATGGCCGCCGCGCCCGCCAGGCGCAGCACCCCCGCGCCGAGGTAGTACTTGCCGCGCTCCTTCTCCTGCTCCACCAGACCGCGGCTCTCCAGCACCCCCAGGATGCGGAAGGCGGTCGACTTGTGGACCCCCAACTCCTCGGCGATATCGGTCACTTTGGCCTCGCCCAGCCGGGCCAGGATCTCCAGGACGCTGACCGCGCGGTCCACGGACTGTACGGTTCCCGACGCGCCCCGCCTGTCCTCGGACCGGTCAACGGCCGTCGCATCGGTCGTCTTTGCCATGGGTCTTTGCGTCACCACCCGGTGGTCCCCGTGAGGGCGCGTGGGCCGCCGCGTGCGACCCCGCACGCACGGCCCTTGACGGCCCGCGCCCCGATCTGGATTCTGTTGCGCATCGTGCTCAACGATGCGTTATTCAAAACGCCATGATACCGATCAGCGCGAGGGGGGCCAGATGATAGCCGTCTGCCGTACCGAGGAACTGCCCGAGGGCGAGTCCGTACGCATCGAGATCGACGACAGCACCCCGCCCATCGCCGTCTTCCACACGGACGGCGCCTATTACGCCATCGACGACACCTGCACCCACCAGGACGCCTCCCTCTCCGAGGGCTGGGTGGAGGACTGCCAGGTCGAATGCCCGCTGCACACCGCCCGGTTCGACCTGCGCACCGGCATGCCCCGCTGCCTGCCCGCGAGCAAACCCGTACGCACCCATGACGTCACCGTCGTCGACGGGGTCGTGCACGTCAGGCCGGCCGTACGCGAGGACGCCGTGGCCTAGCCGGCGCCGGGGGAGCGGCGCGCGGGTGTCATGCCGCCGCGCGGTCGGTGTGCGCGGGGCCGTCGCGCATCCCCTGTTCCCCCTGGCGCGCCTGGCGCCGCTCCCGGCGCAACTGCCGGGCCGTACTGCTGGGCTGCGACCGGACGCCGTTGCGCTGGGTCCACACCTGGCGCGTCACCCACACGTCCAGGACGCCCCAGGTGGCGACGACCGTACTGGCGACCGTACTGAGGACCATCGGGAACGCCAGCCACGAGCCCGCCATCGTGCACAGGAACGCCACCACGGCCTGGGTCAGCGTGACCGCAATGATGATCACGGACCGGACCGCGGCGGTACGGACCGGGTCGGGCATCCGGCGGCGGGCCGCCGGCTCCTCCTGCCACAAGGGGCGCCTGCCGGTGTCCATGAAAGCGTCACTCTCCCCGTACTCGCGCCACCCGTACGACCCCATGGAGACTGCCCCGTTTTCGCCTGATACATTCCGCCGCCCTCGCCGCCCGGACCTTCGTGCGCCACGACGGCACGGCGCGGCACCGGCGCCCCGGGATGCCCCTGGGGCGCCCACTCCACCTCACATGGTCACGAACGGCCGCGCCGACCGGTTCCCGGACGGCGCATCTTTTCGGCCAACTGCCGCCGGGCGCACTCGCACACGCCGGGGTGTCGCAGACCACATCCGGGGCGCCTTGTCCGGTAATCGGCGGACAACTGCTGACGATCCGTCCCTGACCTGCGACTCCAACGTCCGGACGGGCCTTCGAGTTGGCCGCCGTCAGTAGTAGGCTCGCGCCGTTTGTTGACGGAACACCACCCCCGTGCGCCGGGGTTGACGTAGGGGAGGCCATGCGCTTTCGCGGGAAGTCGATCCGCCGGAAGATCGTGGCGCTGCTGCTCGTGCCGCTGGTGTCCCTCACCGCCATGTGGGCGTTCGCCACCTACATCACCGGGCGCGAGGCCAACCAGCTGCTCGGCGTGGGAAACATCGTGCAGCACCTCGGCTACCCCGCCGAGGACGCCGTACAGGCCATCCAGAAGGAGCGCCGGCAGAGCCTGCTCTACCTCGCCGACCGGCGCGGCGCCAACGCGCTCGCCGAACTGCGCCGCCAGACCCACATCACCGACGAAGCCGTCGGCCGGCTGCGCCAGCGCGCCGCCACCTCCGCCCGCGAGGAACTCAGCGGCCCCGCCGGCGCCCGCATGGACACCATTCTCAAGGGCTTCGGCACGCTCGGCACCCTGCGCGGACAGGTCCAGGACAACACCATCGGCCGCGACGAGGCCTTCGAGGCCTACAACAACCTGGTCGACCCCTGCTACGACTTCCTCGCCTCCCTGCACGCCCTCAAGGACGTGGAGATGGACAAGCAGGGCCGCGCCCTGGTCGGCGTCACCCGCGCCCGCGAGGCGTTCTCCCGCGAGGACGCCCTGGTCACCGCGGCCCTGACCTCCGGCACCATGAGCAAGCGCGACCTGCGCGCCGTCTCCGACCGCGTCGCCGAGCGCCGGGTCCTGTACGCCACCAACCTCGCCGTCCTGCCCAGCAGGGAACGCGCCGTCTTCGACGACTACTGGCGCACCGCAGGACCGCGCGAACTGGTCTCCTTCGAGGACCAGATGATCTCCGCGGGCGCCGGGGCCGCCCCCCGCGCGGTCAACGCCGAACGCTGGAGCAGCGCCGCCGAGAAGACCCTCGGCGACCTCCAGCGCATGGGCAAGGAGGCCGGTGACCGCTACCAGGAGCGCGTCGAGCCACTGGCCATGAACGTCCTGCTCAAGGCCGCCGTCGCGGGCGTACTGGGCTTCCTCGCCCTGCTGGTCTCCGTCGTCATCTCCTTCCGCCTGGGCCGGCGCCACATCAAGGACCTGACCCGGCTGCGCAAGTCCGCGCACGACGTCGCCGGCGTCCGCCTGCCCAGCGTCATGCGGCGCCTGGCGGCCGGCGAACAGATCGACGTACAGACCGAGGCGCCCCGCCTGGAGTTCGGCAACGACGAGATGGCCCAGGTCGGCCAGGCCCTCAACACCCTCCAGCGCGCCGCCGTCGAGGCCGCCGTCAAACAGTCCGACATGCGCCGCGGGGTCTCCGAGGTCTTCGTCAACCTCGCCCGCCGCAGCCAGGTCCTGCTGCACCGCCAGCTCACCCTCCTGGACGCCATGGAACGGCGCACCGAGGACACCGACGAACTCGCCGACCTTTTCAAACTCGACCACCTCACCACCCGCATGCGGCGGCACGCCGAGGGCCTGGTGATCCTCTCCGGCGCCGCCCCCTCCCGGCAGTGGCGCAAACCCATCCAGCTGATGGACGTCGTACGGGCCGCCGTCGCCGAGGTCGAGGACTACGCCCGCATCGAGGTACGCCGCCTGCCCCGGCTGGCCGTCGACGGCCCCGCCGTCTCCGACCTCACCCACCTGATAGCCGAACTCCTGGAGAACGCCACCGTCTTCTCGCCCCCGCACACCGCCGTCCAGGTCCTGGGCGAGCGGGTGGCCAACGGCTTCACCCTGGAGATCCACGACCGCGGCCTGGGCATGGCCCCCGACGCCCTCCTGGACGCCAATCTGCGCCTGGCCGAGACCCCCGAGTTCGAGCTGTCCGACACCGACCGGCTCGGCCTGTTCGTCGTCAGCCGCCTCGCCCAGCGCCAGGGCGTACGGGTCTCGCTCCAGCCCTCCCCGTACGGCGGCACCACCGCGGTCGTCCTGATACCCGGCGCCGTCCTGACCGAGGCCGCCGACACCGGCCGCACCGGGGCACCGGAGGCCGTACGGGACGCCGGCGGCACCCGCGAACTGGACGCGCCGGGCGGCAAACTGGCGGCGCTCGCCCAGGTCCCCGTGCCCCTGCCCGAGCGCGAGAGCCGCACCCACCGCGTCCTGGACGGGCCCATCGAACTGGAACCACCCCTGGGAATGGACGAGTTGACGGCCGCGGACGACGAGGAGAGCCTGTTCGGCGGCCGGGGACGGACGCGCCCCGCCCCGCCCGGCCCCCCTGCCGCGCCCCGTACACCGCCCGCTCCCGCCCCCGAACAGCACCACCAGACCCGCGACCAGGCGCCCGCGGGCGAGCCCGTACCGCTGCCGCGCCGCCGGCGCACACCGGTCCTGGTCTCCGACCACGGCAGGCCGGTGGACACCGGCGCCCGCCGGAGGACCGACGCCATGGCGAGCAGCGCGGACGAAGGGGACGGGCCCGAGCCCGCCGCCCCTGACAGCGGCGGCACCCCCGCACCCGCGAAGACGGTCGGCGGACTGCCCCGCCGCGTACGGCAGGCCAGCATCGCTCCCCAGCTCAAGGCCGAACCCGCCCGCGACGCGGAGCCGGGGCCGCAGGCCGAGGACGCACCGGACGACCGCGACGCGGACGCCGTACGCGCCCGCATGGCCTCTCTCCAGCGGGGGTGGCAGCGGGGGCGCCACGAGAACGGCGAGGACGCACCCCGGGGCACGGATCTGCGGCACTCCGATGAAGCCGCGTCCAGGAACACATCCGCCTACACAGACCCGCGCACAGTCGGTGACGCCGACGGCAACGGGACCACAGCACCAGGAACCACACCGGGAGGGGACGGTCGATGACCGCACCGAAGTCAGCAGCGGCAGGCGGCGAGGCGGCCTCGTCGAGGGGATCGGGCGAAGTGAACTGGCTCCTCGACGAACTGGTCGAGCGGGTCGGCAGCATCCGCAAGGCGCTGGTGCTCTCCAGCGACGGCCTGGCCACCGGCGCCTCCCAGGGACTGACCCGCGAGGACGGCGAGCACCTGGCGGCGGTCGCCTCCGGCTTCCACAGCCTGGCCAAGGGCGTGGGCCGCCACTTCGACGCGGGCCGGGTCCGCCAGACCCTGGTCGAACTGGACGACGCGTTCCTCTTCGTCAGCGCGGCGGGCGACGGCAGCTGCCTGGCCGTGCTCGCCGACGCCGACTCCGACGTCGGGCTGATCGCCTACGAGATGACGCTGCTCGTCAAGCGCGTGGGCGCGCACCTGGCCACCGCACCGCGGTCCGGGCTGCCCACCGGAGGATGACGACGGTGACGCCATGACCCCATCCGGCTCTGCCGACTCCGGCCAGGGGACGGCAAGTTGGTACGACGACGAGGCCGGCCCGGTGGTCCGCCCCTACGCGATGACCCGCGGCCGCACCCGCAGCGCGGCCGAGGACCGGCTCGACCTGATCGCCGTGGTGATCGCCGAGGACCGCACGGGCCCGGCCGAGCCGTCCGGCGACCAGACCCTGTCACCGGAGCACCTGGACATCGTCACGATGTGCCGCGACGCCCCGGTCTCGGTCGCCGAACTCGCCGCCGGACTGGACCTCCCGGTCGGCGTCGTCCGCGTCCTGATCGGCGACCTCCTGGACGCGGAGCTGGTGCATGTCTCGCGCCCCGTACCCCCGGCGGAACTGCCCGACGAGCAGATCCTGCGCGAGGTGATCAACGGCCTGCGGGCGCTGTGACCTCGTACGTCCCCACGTCCCCACGTCCCCACGTCCACCACGGCCCCGGCGACCCGCCGGGAGCCCACAGCAGCAACCGCCCGGCACCGGCCGGCCGGCAACACGGCCCGCACACCGGGCCGTCGGGAGAGGAGTGCCATGGTCTTCGGGCGTTCGGAGCGGCGTCGCGGGCGCGTGGCCGACCCCGTCACGCTCAAGATCCTGGTGGCGGGCGGCTTCGGGGTCGGCAAGACGACCCTGGTGGGCGCGGTCAGCGAGATCAAGCCGCTGCGCACCGAGGAGCGGCTGAGCGAGGCGGGCCGCCCGTACGACGACACCGGGGGCGTGGAGGGCAAGACGACCACCACCGTCGCCATGGACTTCGGGCGGATCACCCTGCGCGAGGACCTGGTGCTGTACCTGTTCGGCACACCGGGCCAGGACCGCTTCTGGTTCCTGTGGGACGAACTGGCCCAGGGCGCGCTGGGCGCCGTCGTGCTCGCCGACACCCGGCGCCTGGAGGACTCCTTCGCCGGGATCGACTACTTCGAACGCCGCGGCATCCCCTTCACCGTCGCCGTCAACTGCTTCGAGGGCGCCGAGCGCTATCCGGCCGGGACGGTGCGCGAGGCGCTGGACCTGGACCCGGACGTGCCGGTGGTGCTGTGCGACGCACGGGAGAAGAACTCCGCACGGGACGTACTGATCGCGGTGGTGGAACACGCCGCCCGGATCGGCGCCCAGCGGCGCGAGCCCGCGCTGCCCTGACGCGGCGCGGAAGTACGGCCCGTACCCCGCCGTCCGGGGTACGGGCCGTACGCTTTCGCGCGCCCGATCGCGGCCGCGCCCCCGTCAGTCCGCCCCGTCCCCCTGCCACCCGAAGCTGCGCCCGGCGCGCCGCTCAGCCATTCCCGTCCTCCTGCCACCCGAAGCTGCGCTCAACGGCCTTGCGCCAGTGGCCGTACTCCCGCTCACGGGTCTCGGCGTCCATCCGCGGCAGCCACTCGGTGTCCCGCTTCCAGTGCGCCCGCAGCTCCTGGAGGTCCTGCCACACCCCGGTGGCCAGTCCCGCGGCGTACGCGGCGCCCAGACACGTGGTCTCCGCGATCACCGGACGGGTCACCGGCACGCCCAGCACATCGGCCTGATGCTGCATCAGCAGATTGTTGACGGTCATCCCGCCGTCCACCTTCAGCGAACTGATCCGCACCCCCGAGTCCTGGTACATCGCGTCCACGACCTCGCGGGTCTGCCAGCTGGTCGCCTCCAGCACGGCCCGCGCCAGATGCGCCTTGGTCACATACCGCGTCAGACCGGTGATCACACCGCGCGCGTCGGAGCGCCAGTACGGGGCGAACAGCCCGGAGAAGGCCGGGACGATGTACGCGCCGCCGTTGTCGGACACACTCGCCGCCAGCGTCTCGATCTCGTCGGCGGACCCGATGATGCCCAGCTGGTCGCGGAACCACTGGACCAGGGCGCCGGTGATGGCGATGGAGCCCTCCAGGCAGTACACGGGCGGTGCGTCACCGAGCCGGTAGCCCACCGTCGTCAGCAGCCCGCTCTTGGAGGGCACCGGCCGCTCCCCGGTGTTCAGCAGCAGGAAGGAGCCGGTGCCGTAGGTGTTCTTGGCCTCGCCCACGCCGTAGCAGGTCTGGCCGAACACGGCGGCCTGCTGGTCGCCCAGCGCCGAGGCCACCGGGACGCCGCTGAGCTGCCCCACGCCCCTGCCGTACACCTCCGACGAGGAACGGATCTCCGGAAGGATCGCCTCCGGCAGCTCCATCGCCGCCAGGATCGCCGGGTCCCACTGCAAAGTGCGCAGATCCATCAGCAGGGTGCGCGAGGCGTTGGTGACGTCCGTGACGTGCACCCCGCCGTCCGTACCGCCGGTCAGGTTCCAGATCAGCCAGGAGTCGATGGTGCCGAAGGCGATCTCGCCGTGCTCGGCGCGGGCCCGCAGACCGGGTACGTTCGCCAGCAGCCAGGCGGCCTTGGGCCCGGAGAAGTAGCTGGCCAGCGGCAGCCCGGTGGCCTCCCGGAAGCGGTCCTGGCCGTCGGTGGCGCCCAGTTCGGCACAGAGCGCCGAGGTACGGGTGTCCTGCCAGACGATGGCGTTGTGCACGGGCTTGCCGGTGGTGCGGTCCCACAGGACCGTGGTCTCGCGCTGATTGGTGATGCCCAGCGCGCTCAGCTGGTCCGCGCGCAGCCCCGCCTTGGCGAGCGCGCCCGCCACCACGGCCTGCACCTTGGACCAGATCTCGGTGGCGTCGTGCTCCACCCAGCCGGGCTTGGGGAAGATCTGGCGGTGCTCACGCTGGTCCACGGACACGATCGCGCCGTCGTGGTTGAAGATGATGCAGCGGGAGGACGTGGTGCCCTGGTCGATCGCGGCGACGTAGGTGTCGGCCCGACCAGCCTGCTCAGCCCTGCCGCCCTTGCCGGTGCTGTCCGTCATGACGTCTCCTGACTCCGTCTCCTGGGTTCGCGGGTGCGGCCCGGCTCAGAAGGCCGCGTTGTGCACGAGGCCGGCGAGCACGGCGCCGATCAGTGGCCCCGCCACCGGGACCCACGCGTAACTCCAGTCCGAGGAGCCCTTGTTGGGGATGGGGAGCAGGGCGTGGGCGATGCGCGGGCCCAGGTCGCGGGCGGGGTTGATGGCGTATCCGGTGGGACCGCCCAGGCTCAGGCCGATGCCGACGACCAGCAGGGCCACGAGCAGGACGTTGATGCCGGAGCCGTAGACACCGGCCTGTTCGCCGGGGACCTGGCCGATACCGATGCCCTTGTTCTGGCCGAAGAACAGCAGCGGGAGGACCAGCGCGAAGGTCGCGATGACCTCGGTGAGCACGTTGGCGACGGGCGCCCTGACCTCGGGAACGGTGGCGAAGTTGCCCACCGTCGGCTGGGCCTTGTCCGCCTCGGCGTTGGCGGCGAACTGCCGGTAGTAGGCCGCCCAGGCCAGCACGGCGCCCGCGATCGCGCCCACCAGCTGCGCCCCGAGGTAGACGGGCACCTTGCCCCAGTCGGTGCCGTCGGCCACCGCGGAGCCCAGCGTCACCGCCGGATTCAGGTGCCCGCCGGACAGCGGAGCGGCGGTGTACGCCCCGGCGAGGACGCCCAGGCCCCATCCGAAGGCGATGACGACCCAGCCGGCGGACCTGGCCTTGGAGTAGTGCAGATTGACCGCGGCGCACACCCCTGCGCCGAAAAGGATCAGTATCGCGGTGCCGATGACCTCACCGACGAAGATGTCCCCGTTGGAATACATGGCGGCTCCCTTGGCCTTCGCCCGGGGAAGCTCCCCCGGTCCTGCGTACCAGGTGCGTACCTCTTGCGGCCGCGGAGCCTGCGGCGGGTGGATGCCGAGCGCATCCCGCCTCGCGTCCGCGTCGAGCGTGCCGGCGCGTCGGAATCGCCCAGGGGGATCGGGCAGCGCGAAGTCGCTGCCACGCGGCCAGGGGGGTGCCTGCGTGCGACGATGCCGACTGACACCCGGAAGTGTTCACCGGAGGTGATGGAGCGTCAAGGTCGGCTACCACACCAACTGTTGAACGCTAACCACGCGTTCGTGCGTCGTTGTGTTCCGTCCCGCGCGGCGCCCGGTGCCCGGCGGGACCCGGTACGCGCGCCGCCCCGCCCCTGCGTACTTCAGTACGCCGCGAGCCCGGCCGCCCCACCACCCAGCTCGCCCCGGCCAGCTCTTTCGCGGCCTTCTTCAGGGGCGCCAGGGCGGCCGCCGCCTGCCGGTGCCCCGTCACGCTGCCCGGCGGGCACACCACCGTCGCAAGAGAGAGCGTCACCGCCCGGCCGCCCGCCTCCCAGCGGGTGTCCAGCACGGCCGCCACGACCGGTTCCAGGCCGTCCTCGGGCGCCAGTACGAGGAAGTCGTCACCGCCGATGTGGCCCACCCGCAGGGCGGGATGCGCTGCCGCCGACTCGGCCAGCGCGCGCCCCACCGACCGGATCAGCTCGTCGCCCGCCGCGAACCCGGCCCCGTCGTTGACCTGTTTGAAGCCGTCCACATCCAGCCAGCTCAGCGCGAAGGGCACCCCGTCGGCGATCCGCCGGTCCACCTCCGCGTTGACCGCGTCCGAACCGGGCAGCCGCGTCAGGGGGTTGAGGCGGGCGGCCTCCTCGACCCGACTCTCGGCCAGCGCCCGCACGATGTCCGACGGATGCACGACCCCCACACAGCGCCCGCGCTCGTCGACCACCGCCACATCGTCGCCGGTGCGCTCCCGCCCGCCGTCCGCGATCACATCCAGCACCTCCCAGGCGGTGGCGTCCGCGCCGACGGTGCGCGGCTGCTCGGCCAGCCGCAGCGCGGGCCGGTCGGCGTACAGCGCGTGCCCGTACCGGCCGGAGAGCGAGAGCAGGAACCGGTCGCGGTGCACGGCCCGTACGGGAACGCCGTCGGCGTCCACCAGCAGCACCCCCGACACCCCGGGAAAGCCCGTGAGATGGCGGCGCACCTCCCCGGCCGAGGCGGACATCGCCAGCAGCGCGGCGGGCTGGAGGAACTGCGCGACGGGCGGCCCGCAGCGTACGGCGGGACCGCCCGCGGGGACGGCTCCGGCGCCGCCCGCCCGTGCGCCCGGGGCGGCGGCGGAGGGGTGGGCCGCGGGCAGATACACGTCAGCCGCGGGCCGCCGGGCGGGCGGCGCGAACAGATTCCCCTGCGCCAGCTGTACCCCCGCCTCCCGCACCGCCGCGTACTGCCGCTCCGTCTCCACCCCCTCCACGGCCAGCAGCCCGCCGGTGACATCGCACAGCTGCCGCATCGCCGCCACCGCGGCCCACCGCCCCCGGCCGCCCTTCGGACCCTGCGCCAGCGAAGCATCCAACTTCACCACATCCGCGGCAAGTTCACCCAGCAGCCGCAGCGGGATGTCCCCGTCCCCCACCCCGTCGGCGCAGATGCGGTAGCCCTCCTCGCGCAGCCCGTCCACCGCCTCCAGCAGCGCCGCGCCGGGCACGTGCGTGAACGGTCCGCCGATGTCGACGGTGATCTCCCACGGCCGCCGCCCCACGTCGTGCACCGCCTTGCGCAGCGCCGTCAGCCCCGGCAGCTCCGCGACGGTGGCGGCGAACACGTTCACATGCAGCGGCAGCAGCGTCTCCTGCCGCGCCGCCGCCCGCACACCGAGCGCGGCCAGCTCGACGTCGATGTCGGGGGAGCGGTGCGCCGCCGCGATGACATCACCGGCCTCGGGGCGGGCGAGTATCTCCAGCGCGGCGACCGAGCCGGTCGCGAGATTCACGACAGGTTGGAAGGCGAAGCGGAGGTGGTCCGTCCAGGGAGGCACACCAGCAGCATTCCCCTCCCCGCACCCCAACGGCACCCGGTTCACGCACTGTTCACGCACCCTTCCGGAGCGTACGACCGCCTGGGCTGCGGGGGCCCAGGGCGCTCTGAAGTCCGGTGCACTTCGTGCCCCGGCAAGGGGCGCGGGGGAACTGCGCGACCGGCCCCCGATCGGGCTGCACTTTCATGGCGGCCCGCCGGCGCGGCGCTACCGCACCACGACCACCGCCGAGCCGTGCCCGAACAGCCCCTGATTGACCGTGAGTCCTACCCGCGCACCGGGAACCTGCCGGGCCCCCGCACAGCCCCGCAGCTGCCAGGTCACCTCGCAGACCTGCGCGATCGCCTGAGCGGGCACGGCCTCGCCGAAGGACGCCAGCCCTCCGGAGGCATTCACCGGAATGCGCCCGCCCAGCCCCGTCGCACCCGAGCGCAGCAGCTTCGCGCCCTCACCCGCCCCGCACAGCCCGATGTCCTCGTACCACTGCAGCTCCAGAGCGGTGGACAGGTCATAGACCTCCGCGAGCGAAAGATCCTCGGGCCCGATACCCGCCTCCTCGTACGCACCGCGCGCGATGGAGGGCCGAAAGGCGCACTCGGGAGCGGGCACGGCCGCCGCGGAGTCGGTGGCGATATCGGGCAGATCCAGATCGGTACGCGGATAGCGCGGCGTGGCCGTGGAGACGGCGCGCACCCGGACCGGATCGACGACCCCGCGCCGCCGCGCGAAGTCGAGGCTCGACAGCACCAGCGCCGCCGCGCCGTCGGACGTGGCGCAGATGTCCAGCAGCCGCAGCGGATCGGCCACCACGGGCGAGGCGGCGACCTCCCGCGCCGCGACCTCCTTGCGGTAGCGGGCATACGGATTGGCCGCCCCCGCCGCCGAGTTCTTCACCTTCACCTGCGCGAAATCCGCCACGGTGTCGCCGTACAGCGCCATCCGGCGGCGCGCGAACAGCCCGAAGTAGGCGGGGTTGGTGGCACCCAGCACGCGGAACCGCAGCCAGTCGGGGTCCTCCGGCCGCTCGCCGCCCGCCGGGGCGAAGAAGCCCTTGGGCGCGGCGTCCGCCCCCACCACCAGCGCCACCTCGGCCTGCCCGGACAGGATCTGGGCCCGCGCGGCGTTCAGGGCCTGCGCCCCGGAGGCACAGGCCGCGTACACACTGGTGACACGGGCGCCCTGCCAGCCCAGCGCCCGCGCGAACGTCGCCCCGGCGACCTGGCCCGGATACCCGGCGCGCACCGTGTTCGCGCCGACGACCGACTCGATCGCACCCCACGGAAGACCGGCGTCCGCGAGCGCCGCGCGCGCCGCCCGCGTGCCGTACTCCACGAAGGAGCGGCCCCACTTGCCCCACGGGTGCATCCCGGCGCCGAGCACCGCCACATCCCCGCTCATGCCCGCCCCTCCGCCGCGCCCCGGTCCCCGACCGGCCGCCAGTGCCAGGTCGTCCAGATGTGCTCACCGTCCTCGTCGAGCACCCCGGGCACCAGCTCGACCGCCGCGCCGACCGAAAGATCGGCGACCGTCACACCCGGCGCGCCCTGCCCGAGCACCACCATCCGCTCCTCCGCCAGCTCCACCGCGATCAGGGTGTACGGCTCCCACTCGGCGTCCGGGTCGCTCACATAGGGGGCGGGCGGCCGGTAGCGCCCGTCCGTGTACGACCACACCGTGCCGCGCCGGGAGAGCGGTATCTGCGCCAGCTCCGTCCCGCCGCACGCCGGATTGCGGCACAGCGCGTCCTCGCGCGGGAAGAAGACCGCGCCGCAGTCGGCGCAGCGCGTCCCCAGCAGCCGGAAATCCGCCGCGTCGTGCGTGAACCAGCCCGGCACCACAGGCCGACGCGTAGCCGCCACAACCCCTCCAGGAACAGCCAGCCGCACCAGATCTGACGTAGCGTCAGAAGTGTGGCACGCTGCCGCCCCGCGCGAAACCCCGGTACAGTAACCGGCGCGATCAGCCCACGAGGGGAGTGCGCATGACGGGACCCGTACGGGAAACCTCCCCGAGTCCTCCGCCCGCGGTCCGACTGACCTCTCTCACCAAGGACTTCGGGACCGTACGCGCCCTCGACATCGCCGAACTCGCCATCGCACCGGGCGAGTTCTTCTCCCTCCTGGGCCCCTCCGGCTCCGGAAAGACCACCCTGCTCCGCCTCGTCGCCGGCTTCGAACCCCCCACGGCAGGCCGCGTCGAACTCGCCGGACGCGACGTCACCGCCCACCCGCCCGGCCGCCGCGATGTGCACACCGTCTTCCAGGACTACGCCCTCTTCCCGCACATGACCGTCGAGCAGAACGTCGGCTACGCCCTGATGGTCCGCGGCATCCGCAGGGCCGAACGCCGCGCCCGCGCCGCCGAAGCGCTCGCCGCCGTACGCCTGGAGGGATACGGACCGCGCCGCCCCGCCCAGCTCTCCGGAGGCCAGCGCCAGCGCATCGCCCTGGCCCGCGCCCTGGTCGACCGCCCCGGCCTGCTCCTGCTGGACGAACCCCTGGGCGCACTCGACCTCGCCCTGCGCCGCCACATGCAGACCGAACTCAAGGCCCTGCAGCGCACCACCGGCATCACCTTCCTCCTGGTCACCCACGACCAGGAGGAGGCGCTGACCCTCAGCGACCGCATCGCCGTCCTGGACGGCGGCCGCATCCAGCAGACCGGACGGCCACTGGAGGTGTACGAGCACCCGGCGACCGCCTTCGTGGCGGGCTTCGTCGGCACCACCAACCTCCTGCGCGGCGCCACCGCGGCCCGGGTCACCGGCAGCCCCGGCACCTACAGCATCCGGCCCGAACGCCTGCGCCTCGCGGACCCGGACCAAGCGCCCGCGGCGGGGGAGCGGTCCGCCCGCGCCACCGTCACCGACATCGCCCACGCGGGCGCGTACACCCGCTTCGCGATCCGCCTCGACCCCGGCGGCGACCGGCTGACCGTCCTGCGCCTCAACGCCTCCGGCCTGCCGCCCGCGGCCCGGCCGGGCGCACCCGTACGCGTCCTGTGGAACACCGAGGACGCGATCCCCGTACCCGACTGACGTACCGTCAAGAAGCCTTTCTCGCTGGCCGAGTTGATGCCATCACCGAGTGACGCACCCTGGTGGAGGGCGGCCGGGATCCGGATACTGGCGGGGCCCATCAGCCGTGTGCGACGGAAGGGTCCCCCATGCGCCGTGCGATCGTGCCAAGGGCCGCCGCCGCGGCCGTGATCCTGCTCCTGGCCGCCGCCTGCGGCACGGGCGACGACGCCGAATCGGCGCCCGAACAGCGCGAGGTCGGCAAGGGAGAGGGCCGCGTCAACATCATCGCCTGGGCCGGATACGCCGAGGACGGCTCCAACGACCCCAAGGCCGACTGGGTGCACCCCTTCGAACGGCGCACCGGCTGCCAGGTCAACACCAAGGTCGCCGGCACCTCCGACGAAATGGTCGCACTGATGAAGACCGGCCAGTACGACACGGTCTCCGCATCCGGCGACGCCACCCTGCGCCTGATCGCCGCCAAGGACGCCGCCCCCGTCAACACCGCCCTCGTCCCCCACTACAAGGACGTCTTCCCCGGCCTGAAGATGCGCCCCTTCAACTCCAAGGACGGGAAGATGTACGGCATCCCGCACGGCCGCGGCGCCAACCTCCTGATGTACCGCACCGACAAGGTCAAACCGGCCCCCGACTCCTGGAAGGCCGTCTTCGACGACGCGGGCCGCTACTCCGGACGCGTCACCGCCTACGACTCGCCCATCTACATCGCCGACGCCGCGCTCTACCTCATGAAGTCCCGCCCCTCCCTGGGCATCAAGAACCCCTACGCCCTGGACGAGCGCCAACTGGTCGCCGCGGTCGACCTGCTGAAGAAGCAGCGCCGGCACATCGGCGAGTACTGGAGCGACTACCAGAAGGAAGTCACCGCCTTCAAGAGCGGCGACAGCGTCATCGGCACCACCTGGCAGGTCATCGCCAACACCGCCACGGCGGCACAGGCACCCGTCAAGGCCGTCCTCCCCAAGGAAGGCGCCACCGGCTGGTCCGACACCTGGATGATCTCCACCAAGGCCAAGCACCCCAACTGCGCCTACAAATGGCTCGACTGGATCATCTCGCCCAAGGTCAACGCCCAGGTCGCCGAGTACTTCGGCGAGGCCCCCGCCAACGCCAGGGCCTGCCGCGCGACCACCGACCCCCGGCACTGCGCCACCTACCACGCGAACGACGAGAGCTACTACCAGCGCGTCCACTTCTGGACCACCCCCGTCGAGCAGTGCCTGGACGGCCGCAAGAACACGCCCTGCACCGACTACGCCCGGTGGACCCGCGCCTGGACGGAGATCAAGGGCTGACGGGGACCGCCGGACCGGTGGGGGAGCGGGACACACCAAGACAGGACGTACCGAGACCAGGCACACCGACACGGGGCACACCGACACGGGGCACACCGACAAAGACCGTCCCCCGCCCGCCCGGCACACGCCTGCGCCTCGCCGCCCTGCTCACCCCACCCCTGCTCTGGCTCTTCCTCGCCTACCTCGGCTCGCTCGCCGTCCTGCTGCTGTCCGCCTTCTGGCGCACCGACCCCTTCACCTCCGACGTCGTCCACACCTGGACCGCCGACAACCTCACCGAGATCCTCACCACCCCCGTCTACCGCACCATCGCCCTGCGCACCCCGGCCATCGCCCTCGCCGTCACCCTCCTGGACGCGCTGCTCGCCCTGCCCATGGCCTTCTTCATGGCACGGGTGGCACGCGGCCGCCTGCGGCGCGCGCTGCTGGTCGCCGTGCTCACCCCCCTGTGGGCGGGCTACCTGGTCAAGGCGTACGCCTGGCGGGTCATGCTCGCCGAGAACGGCATCGTCAACGCCGCCCTGTCCCCCCTCGGACTGCACGGCCCCGGCTACGGCGCCACCGCCGTCGTCCTCGTCCTGGCCTACCTCTGGCTGCCGTACATGATCCTGCCGGTGTACGCGGCCCTGGAACGGCTGCCCGCCCACCAGCTGGAGGCCTCCGCCGACCTGGGCGCGGGCACCTGGCGCACCCTGCGCCACATCGTCCTGCCCGCCGTACGCCCCGCCGTCCTGGCCGGCTCCGTCTTCACCTTCTCGCTCAGCCTCGGCGACTACCTCACCGTCCAGATCGTCGGCGGGCGCACCCAGCTCCTGGGCAACGCCATCGCCGCCCAGGTCACCCTCGACCTCCCGCTCGCCGCCGCCCTCTCCGCCGTCCCCGTCGCCCTCGTCGTCCTCTACCTGGCCGCCGTACGCCGAACCGGAGCCCTCGACGCCCTGTGACCCGCCCGCCGGCCAACAGCCCGGGAGGAGGTTCCCGTGCACCTGACCCGTACCGCCCGCATCACCCTGGCCGTCATCACCGCCGCCGGCCTGGGCCTGATCTACCTCCCCCTGCTCCTGACCCTCCTCAACTCCTTCAACGCCGACCGCTCCTTCGCCTGGCCGCCCAGCGGAGTGACCGGCCGGTGGTGGGCCCAGGCGCTGCACAGCCCCGGCCCGCGCGAGGCCCTGTGGACCTCCGTGCGCGCCGCCCTCGGCGCCACCGCCGTCGCGCTGGTCCTGGGCACCCTCGCCGCGTTCGCCGTGCACCGCCACCGCTTCTTCGGCCGGAGCGCCGTCTCCTTCCTGATCGTCCTCCCGCTCGCGCTGCCCGGCATCGTCACCGGCATCGCCCTGAACGCGGCCTTCCGCACGGTCCTCGACCCGCTCGGCATCGGCTTCGGCCTGACCACCGTCGTCATCGGACACGCCACCTTCTGCGTCGTCATCGTCTTCAACAACGTCGCCGCCCGACTACGCCGCCTAGCCCCTTCCCTGGCCGAGGCCTCGGCGGACCTCGGCGCCCGCCCCTGGCAAACCTTCCGCCACATCACCTTTCCCGCCCTGCGCTCCGCCCTCTTCGCCGGCGCCCTCCTCTCCTTCGCCCTCTCCTTCGACGAAATCGTCGTCACCACCTTCACCGCGGGCCCCGGCACCACCACCCTCCCCATCTGGATCTACGAAAACCTCGCCCGCCCCCACCAGGCCCCCACCGTCAACGCCATCGCCGCCCTCCTCATCCCCCTCTCCGTCCTCCCGGTCTACGCAGCCCAACGCCTCTCCTCCGACCCAGCGGGCGGCCGCCTGTGAACCCCCACTGCCAGCCCGCCAGGAATACGCGTCGCCGCCTCCACCTAACTCCCGTGCTCCGCAAGCCACTTCGCCGCGATCTCGGCCAGCTCGCCGTCCCGCCCGGTCAGCATCATCCGGATCATCGCCGCATCGCCGCGCAGCGACCACAGCGGATGCCCGAACGTCGCCGGGTTGTTGCGCTCGATGAGGAAGTGCGCCGGCCAGGCCGTTCCGTACCCGATCACCGGCAGGCCCAGGAGCAGCCCGCGCCGCCGCCGGGCCACCCCGTACGCCGACACCGCCAGGCCGGTCAGGGTGCCGGTCAGATGCACCCAGCGGGTCGCGGCCTTGGAGTGCATCGCCACGTAGTAGGGCCAGAACTCCTCGTAGGAACCGAACTCTTGAGCAGTCATGCCCGCACGCTATGCGCGCCCGGCGGGCACGGCCAGCCCCCGCCGTCACCAACGTCCCGTCGGTCATGACGAACTCGTTGAACCGGATGTGGCCCTGCCGCGTCCACATGAACAGGGTCGGCGGTACGGGATCGACGGGGGTGATTCCGTACCACCGGCCCAGCCCGTGCCGTACGCCCGGCTCGCCGGCCCCATGTCCGCCACCGGAGCCCCCTGGTTCCCCCGCGGCACCACACGCAGAGGCGGACCAGCCTCGTCTTCCCCGGCTGATCCGCCTCATTGCGCGGGCCGTCCCTGATTCCAGGGAGCCCAGTTCCTGCCCGCGGTTTCACATCAGAAACCGCGCTTTATTTCAGCAGTCGAGATAGGCCACGTGAATCCATACGCCCGTGGCCCCGCCCCACAGATCCCCCTTCATCCAAACCCCCTGCTGGCCGTGGGCGTTCATCTTCTGTCCCTTGTTGACCTGGCCGAGAACCGGGTATTCAGGGCCGGGCCCGCCCCGGAAGTTGACTCCGTTGTCGTTCACCGTGCACACGAGCTGTACGCGCTGCTCGGCCTGCTGCGAAACGGCTTGCGGCCGCCTTGGTCTTTCGCATGCTCTTCTTCGGAGCCGACATGACCATTCCCCCTTGAGTCGTCCGTGAAGCGTCAGTAGAAAACTCCCTGACGCCGCTTACCAGAGTAATTTGCACGGCCCCGGCACCGGCATCGCTCAATCGGGTGAGGTTCGTCCCCGCCGCGCTCCCCTATACGCGCCCCCAACTCGCCCTTCAGCGCCCCGGAGAGCGGTTCACCAGCCCCGTCTCACCGCCCCTGAGCCACCCCACCGCTCAACGACCGCCGCGACACCGGAAAGTCGAAGTAGGTGTCGGGAAAGGTCTCCGGCTTGTACGTGAAGTGCCACCACTCCTCGGGCAGATTCACGAACCCCGACCGCTCGAGAGTCTCCTTCAGCAGCAACCGGTTGGCGCGCTGCCGACCCTGCACACGCGAATCCAGTGTGTGCGACAGAGTGTCGAAGCAGTCGTATCCCGTCGCCATATCGACCGAGTTATCGGGGAAACGCTCACCCTTGGGCGCATAACACGAAACCAATGGCTCACCGGGGCGGTACGGGCGCGTGTGATGCCAAGGCAGCCGCACCATGGTCACATCCACCGTGCTGCCGCGGCTGTGCCCGGACTTCTCCGCGATGTAACCGTCCTCGAAGAGCCGCGACTTGTCGACCCGCGGATAGAACTCACCTTTCATCGCCTGGTCGTCCAGATCCTTGGCCCAGCGCACGAAATGGTCGACGGCGCGCTGCGGCCGGTAGCAGTCGTATACCTTCAGCCCGTACCCGCGCCGCAGCAACGCCAACTGCGCCCGGTGCAGCGCCCGCGCCGCGTCCCGGGTCACGATGCACATCGGCGCGCGATAGCCGTCGACCGGCTCGCCCACGAAATTGTGCGGCGTGTAGTAGCGGATGTCCTGAAGGATCGTGGGATCCACGTCCCGCAGCGCCACGAACTCCTCGGGCGCCTTGGGCTCGGTACGGGCCTGCGCCCCGGACGGCAGGGCGGTGGCGATCAGTACGGCGGTGGCGGCGACGGCCAGCCCTCGCAGTGCAGGAGTGAGTCGAAGCATGGCCCTCCTCTACCAGCCGCGCCACCCCGCACGGAAGACGCCGAGCCGTACCGCCCCGCACCCCCGCCCGCCTTCCACCCCCCCCGGGCCCTGCCTTTCAGACCCCCAGCTCCCCGCCCTTCACACCCCGCGCACCCGCACCCTGTACCCCACGTCCTTCCCGCCCTGCCGTTCCACCACCACCCGCCCCTCCACCCACCGCGACTCGAAGCGCTCGACCCCCGGCCGCTGCCACCCGTCCCCGGTATCCGGCACCACCAGGCCGCCTCCCGTACGCCCCTCGGCGGGCGCCCACACTTCCAGCTCCGTCTCCCCGTCCGGACCGGCCACCGGCAGCACCGCGCCCGCCCGCGCCAAGACGGGAATCCGGGACAGCGGCGCCGGCACGGTCACCCGCCCGGGCCCCTCGTACGCCCGCCCGTTCACCGTGTCGTACCACCGGCCGCGCGGCAGCCGCACCGACCGCACCCGGGCGCCCGGCTCCAATACGGGAGCCACCAGCAGCGCACCCCCCAGCAAGAACGCGTCCTCGCAGTCACGCAGCCCGCGGTCCCGCGGCGAGGCCCACCACACCGGCCGCGCGTACGGCGCCCCCGTCACATGCGCCAGCCGCGCCAGCGTCCTGAAGTACGGCAGCAGCCGCGCCCTGTCGTGCAGCGCCGCCTCGGCGTGCGCCAGCGCCTGCGCCCCGTACTCCCACGGCTCCCGGCGCCCCGCGTCGATCGCCGAATGCGTGCGGAACAGCGGCAGATACGCGCCGAGTTGGAACCACCGCACATACAGCTCGGGGGAGGGGATCCCGGAGAACCCCCCGATGTCCGGCCCGCTGTAGGGCACCCCGCACAGCCCCAGCCCCAGCACCAGTGAGAGCGAGGCCCGCAGCCCCGGCCAGCCGGTCGCCACGTCCCCCGACCAGGTGCCCCCGTACCGCTGCATCCCCGCCCACCCCGAGCGCGAGAACAGGAACGGCCGCTCCCCGGGCCGTAGTTCCCGCAGTCCCTCGTAGCCGGCCCTGGCCATCGCCAGGCCGTAGACGTTGTGCGCCTCCCGGTGGTCACCGCCCCGCCCCTCCAGCGCATGCCGCGCAGACCGGGGCAGCGTCGTCTCGCCGAACGCCGCGAAGGACACCGGCTCGTTCATGTCGTGCCACACGCCCGAGAAACCCTGCGCCAGCCGCTCCGCGTACAGCCCGCCCCACCACTTGCGCACCCGCGCGTCCGTGAAGTCGGGAAACACCGCCTCACCGGGCCAGACGACCCCGCGCACCGCCCGCCCCCGCCCATCCCGTACGAACGCGTCGGCGGCCGCCCCGGCCTCGTACACCGGATTGCCGGGTTCCGCCTTCACCCCCGGATCGACGATCGACACCAGCCGTACGCCCTGCGACCGCAGCTCCTGGGCCAGTCCCGGCAGGTCGGGGAAGCGGCCCCGGTCCACGGTGAAGATCCGGTGACCGTCGTAGTGATCGATGTCCAAGTGCACCGCGGACAGCGGCAGCCCCCGCTCCTGATAGCCCGCGACGACCCGCCGCACCTCCTTCTCACTGCCGAAACCCCACCGGGCGTGCTGATAGCCCAGCGCCCAGCCGGGCGGCACCGCCGGCGCCCCGGTGAGCTGCACCCAGCCGTGCAGCACCCGCGCCGGCGTGCCCACCAGCACCCAATAGCGCAGCGGCCCGCCCGCCATGCGCAACTCGCAGGCGCCCGACCGGTCGTGCCCCGACCCGGCGCCCTCCTCGCCCTCGCGCAGCGTCACCGACCCGTCCCAGGAGTTGTCCACGAACACCAGATGCGTACCGGCGTCCGCCACCACCAACTGCACCGGCATCGTGATGTACAGCGGATCGTCCCCCGGCCCGAAATGCCCGCCCGGGTCCGTGTTCCACAGCCGGTACGTGCCGTCCCGCAGCCGCGGCCCGCCCGCCCGCCCGCCGAGCCCGAAGAACCGCGCGTCCGCCGCCACCTCCGACCGCTGTATCCACCGGGGCCCGTCCGCCCCGTCCGTACGGTCCCACCAGCGCGGCGCCAGCTCCCGCCGCAGCACCACCCCGCCAGGGGTACGCACCTCCACCGCCCCGTGCCGGGACACCGCCACCGTCACCCGCTCCGACACCACCCGCCAGCCGCCCTCGGTGTCCGGCTCCAGCACCGCCCGCCCGTCCGGCTCCGGGCACGCCCCGGCCAGCGCGTACGACGGCTCGGGCTCGGCCCCGTCCCACCCGCAGAACACCGCGCCACCGGAAGCGACCTTGATCCGCAGCGAGGACCGGGCGAAGTGCACCACCCCGCCCCCGGGCTGCGGCTCGGCCCCCTGAGCCGCCCCCGGCACCCGCGCCAGCTCCGGCCCCTGCGCCGGCAGCCCCCGGGCATCGGCCCGGCGCCGCCGCCACGCCGCGCGCACCGAACGCAGCCCCTGAACGGACGCCATCGCCCGCACGGCCTTGGCAGCCTCGATCTTCTTCCCCGAACGCACCCGTTCCCGCCCGTCCATCCCGATCACCCTGCTCACCCTGCCACTGGTGCCGCCCGGCGCGGGCACCGTTCAACTCCCGTTCACCTGAGGGGGACCGGCGCCGCATCCACGGCGACACCACACCCGCCGGCCCCCGAATATGGCGGGGCGACTCTGGTGCACCAGTCGATCACGTGGCATCGTCCTGCCAAGCCGTGTTGCGCGCACCCGCCCCTCTCGGCGCTGGGGGACCCCCAGCCGTGCGCGTACCCGACGCCCACGACGCGTACAGCCCAGGAGCCGATCATGACCACCGCACCCGCCACGCAGCCCGAACCCCTGTGGCAGCCAGGCCCGGACCGCATCGCGGGAGCACAGATCACCCGCTTCCACGACTACGCCGCCACCCACCACGGAGCCCCCGCGCCCGTAGGAGACGCGGCCGCCGACTACGCCGCACTGCACCACTGGTCCGTCGCAGAACTGGCGCGTTTCTGGCAGGCCGTGGCCGAATGGTTCGAGGTCCGCTTCACCACCCCGTACGACACCGTGCTCGCCGACACCGCCATGCCCGGCGCCCGCTGGTTCCCCGGCGCCACCCTCAACTACGCCGAGCACGCCCTGCGCGCGGCCGAGGACCCCGCCCGCGCCGGCACCCCCGCGCTCCTCCACGTGGACGAGACCCACGACCCCTCGCCCGTGACCTGGTCCGAACTCCGCGCCCAGGTCGCCTCCCTGGCCGCCGAACTGCGCCGCCTCGGCATCCGCCCCGGCGACCGCGTCAGCGGCTACGTCCCCAACGTCCCGCAGGCCGTCGTCGCCCTCCTGGCCACCGCCGCGGTCGGCGCCGTCTGGACCTCCTGCGCCCCCGACTTCGGCGCCCGCAGCGTCCTGGACCGCTTCCAACAGGTCGAGCCCGTCGTCCTGTTCACCGTCGACGGCTACCGCTACGGCGGCAAGGAACACGACCGCCGCGACACCGTCGCCGAACTCCGCCGCGAACTGCCCACCCTCCAGGCCGTCATCCACATCCCCCTCCTGGGCACCGACGCCCCCGAAGGCGCCCTGAACTGGTCCGAAACGGTCTCCCACACCACCGAACCCGTCTTCGAACAGGTCCCCTTCGACCACCCCCTATGGGTCCTGTACTCCTCCGGCACCACCGGCCTGCCCAAGGCCATCGTCCAGTCCCAGGGCGGCATCCTGCTCGAACACCTCAAGCAGACCGGCCTGCACTGCGACCTCGGCCCCGAGGACCGCTTCTTCTGGTACACCTCCACCGGCTGGATGATGTGGAACTTCCTCGTCTCCGGCCTGCTCGTCGGCTCCACGGTCGTCCTGTACGACGGCAGCCCCGGCCACCCCGACGTCTGTGCCCAGTGGCGAGTGGCCGAACGCACCGGCACCACCCTCTTCGGCACCTCCGCCGCGTACGTCATGGCCTGCCGCAAGGCCGGCATCCACCCGGGCCGCGACCTGGACCTGTCCACCGTCAAGTGCGTCGCCACCACCGGCTCCCCGCTCCCGCCCGACGGCTTCCGCTGGCTGCACGACGAAATCCACCAGGACGGCGCCGAGGACCTGTGGATCGCCTCCGTCAGCGGCGGCACGGACGTCTGCAGCTGCTTCGCCGGCGCCGTCCCCACCCTCCCCGTCCACATCGGCGAACTCCAGGCCGCCTGCCTCGGCACGGACCTGCAGTCCTGGGACCCGAGCGGCAAGCCGCTCACCGACGAGGTCGGCGAACTCGTCGTCACCAACCCCATGCCCTCCATGCCCGTCCGTTTCTGGAACGACCCCGACGGCAGCCGCTACCACGACAGCTACTTCGAGATGTTCCCCGGCGTCTGGCGCCACGGCGACTGGATCACCCTCACCTCCCGGGGCAGCGTCGTCATCCACGGCCGCTCCGACTCCACCCTCAACCGCCAGGGCGTCCGCATGGGCTCCGCCGACATCTACGAGGCCGTCGAACGCCTTCCCGAGATCCGCGAATCCCTCGTCATCGGCCTCGAACTCCCCGACGGCGGCTACTGGATGCCCCTCTTCGTCCACCTGGCCCCCGGCGCCACCCTCGACGACACCCTGCGCGACCGCATCAAGCGCACCATCCGCGAACAGCTCTCCCCGCGCCACGTCCCCGACGACATCATCGAAGCCCCCGGCATCCCCCACACCCTCACCGGCAAGCGCATCGAGGTCCCCATCAAACGCCTCCTGCAGGGCACCCCCCTCGACAAGGCCGTCAACCCCGGCTCGGTCGACAACCTCGAACTCCTCCGCTTCTACGAGAACATCGCCGCCGAACGCGCACAGTAACCCCCAAAGCCCAAGCCAGCGCGGATTGTCAGACCCCTCGATTACTCTCGGTGAGCAAGTGATACGCATGCGTCGGCTCACACAGAGCCCAAGGGGGAGTCATGACATCCGCATCCGGCAAGCACACCGACCGCACCACCGCCGACCACCCGCTGCGCCGCGAAGTCCCCAGCACCGTCGCCCTCCTGGCCGACGAAGCGGACTTCGCGGCCATGCGCCGCTACCCCAGCTTCCCGTTCGACGACCACACGGCCTATCTCCAGCAGGTGGAGACCCTGCTGCGCCTCCTCGCGGCCCAGGGCGTGCCCACCACCATCGCGCTCTTCGACCCGGCCGAGTACGAGGAATTCTGCGCCGACTCCCGCCTGGACCCCGACACCCCCGGCAGCCGCACCCGCTATACGGTCCAACTCCCCGGCACGGGCGCCACGATCACCTACACCGGCCAGCCCCTGCCCCAGCTCCTGCCGCTGCTGATCGACGAGTCCGAGCGGCGCGCGACCTGGGACTGCGCCACCGCACTCCTCTCCCACGCCGGACACTGCGCCGAGTGCGACGAGGACATCGCCCACGCCTCCTTCCAGCGCGCCACCCTCGCCTTGACCGGCCTCCTGGACGCCCTGTCCGAGGGCAGCCACCACCTCGTGTGCAGCGTCCCGGTCGCCGACACCCCGCTGCTCGCCGTGCTGCACGCCGAGTGCGGCAACGACGACCGCCCCCGCCTCGCCGAACCGGACGCTCTTCTCTTCTGTACGGTCCTGGCCGCGGGAATCGCCCTGCACGGACCCGGCGGCGTCGTCTCGCGCACCATCGGCGACGGCGAGGACGACACCGTCCGCGGCTGGTCCCTGCGCGGCGCCTGGCTCCAGCCCCTCACCTCCGCCGAGGTGTTCACCGCGTACTGCACCGACGCCGACACCGGCGAACCGGTCCCACCGGAGCCCGGCGTCGACTACCGACCGGGCATCGCTCTGCCGCCCCCACCGCCCGACCACCCGCACCACTGACACCAGCGCCCACCCATGCGAACGGCCGCCCCGCCACAAGGGCGGGACGGCCGTCCCCTACTACCGCGCTACCGAAGGATCACTCCCCGGACAGCACCGCCTGCGCGGCCACCCGCGCCTCTTCGGCGCTGTCCGCCGCACGCGCCGCGGCCGCGGCACGCTCGCACTGCGCCAGGGTGTGCTTGGCCAGCGTCGCCCGCACATACGGAATCGAGGCCGCGCCCATGGAAAGGCTGGTCACCCCGAGCCCGGTCAGCACACACGCCAGCAGCGGGTCCGAAGCCGCCTCGCCACAGACACCACAGCTCTTGCCCTCGGCCTTCGCGGCCTCGGCCGAAGCCGCCACGAGATCGAGCAGCGCCGGCTGCCACGGATCCTGCAGACGCGAGACCGCACCGACCTGACGGTCCGCAGCGAAGGTGTACTGCGCCAGGTCGTTGGTCCCCAGCGAAAGGAACTCGACCTCCTGCAAGATCGAGCGCGCCCGCAGCGCGGCGGACGGAATCTCCACCATCGCACCGAACTTCGCCTGCAGCCCGGCCTCACGGCACGCGTCCGCGAACGCCTTCGCGTCGGCCCGGTCCGCCACCATCGGTGCCATGACCTCGAGGTAGACGGGCAGCCCCTCGGCAGCCTTGGACAGCGCCGTCAGCTGCGTACGCAGCACCTCGGGGTGGTCCAGCAGCGTCCGCAGACCGCGGACACCCAGCGCGGGGTTGGGCTCATCGGCCGGCGTCAGGAAGTCCAGCGGCTTGTCGGCACCCGCGTCCAGCACGCGCACGACGACGCGGCCCTCGGGGAACGCCTCCAGCACCTTCCGGTACGCCTCGACCTGCTTCTCCTCCGACGGCGCCTTGGCACTGTCGTCGAGGAAGAGGAACTCGGTACGGAACAGACCCACGCCCTCCGCACCGGCCTCGACCGCCGCGGGCACATCGCCCGGACCGCCGACGTTCGCCAGCAGCGGCACCTTGTGCCCATCGGAGGTGGCACCCGGACCGGACGACGCCGCCAGCGCGGCCTTCCGCTCCTCGGCCGCCTTCGCCATCGCCGAGCGCTTCTCCGCACTCGGGTCCACGAAGACCTCACCCGTGCTGCCGTCCACGGCGATCACGGTGCCCTCGGCCAGCTCACCGGCGCCCGGCAGCGCGACCACGGCCGGCACACCCAGCGCCCGCGCGAGAATCGCGCTGTGGCTGGTCGGCCCGCCCTCCTCGGTCACGAACCCGAGCACCAGAGCCGGGTCCAGCAGCGCGGTGTCGGCCGGCGCCAGGTCCCGCGCGATGAGCACATACGGCTCGTCGCTGTCCGGCACACCCGGCATCGGAACGCCCAGCAGGCGGGCGACGATACGGTTCCGCACATCATCGAGGTCGGCGACCCGACCGGCCAGGTACTCGCCGGCCCCCGCCAGCAGCGCCCGGTAGGCGGCGAACGCGTCATACACACCGCGCTCGGCGGTGCTGCCCACAGCGATGCGACGCTCGACGTCCGCCATCAGCTCGGGGTCCTGCGCCATCATGGCCTGGGCCTCGAGCACGGCCTGCGCCTCGCCGCCCGCCAGATTGCCCCGCGCGATCAAGTCCGCGGCCACAGCTTCCACGGCCTGGCGAGCGCGCCCCTGTTCGCGCTCCGCCTCCTCCGCCGGAATCTGCTTGGCCGGCGGCTCCAGCACCGCCGTGCCCATGTGCCGGACCTCGCCGATGGCCACACCGTGGCTCACGCCGACGCCTCGCAGCGTTGTCTCCATTTCACCCGTCTCCGGTTGATGCGGCGGTCACTGCCGCCGCGGTGGTTGTCGTACGTGCCGTCAGGGACGGCGCCCGCTCACTGCCAGCCGAAGAGCTCGTCGCCGGCCTTCACATCGCCGTCCTCGCGCACATCACTGAGCGCGTCGGCGGTGGCCTCGAGCGCGACGATCGGGCAGACCGGCGACTTCCCGGCCTCCTCGACGGCAGCCGGGTTCCAACGCACAACAGCCTGGCCGCGCGCGACGGTGTCGCCCTTGTTGACGAGCAGCTCGAAGCCCTCGCCATTGAGCTGAACGGTGTCGATACCGAGGTGCGTCAGCACGCCGTGCCCCTCGCTGTCGACGACGACGAAGGCGTGGGGGTGCAGCGAAACAACAACACCATCGATAGGCGCAATGGCCTCAGACGGCTCACGAGCCGGGTCAATAGCGGTACCGGGTCCGACCATGGCGCCGGAGAACACCGGGTCGGGCACTGCCGCGAGTCCGATGGCGCGTCCGGCAAGAGGGGACGTCACGGTGGTCATGGGAAGCCTCCCAGGGGTGGAGATTCATCAGGCCGCCGTCACTACCTGTCCTGGACGGCGCACCGTTCAGAAGCGTAAGTCATAGGAACTGAGGGTTCCGCATGAGCGACACCAGCCGACGGACCCCACCCGAGGCGCCCCGGCTCCCCAAACAATCGATTTGCCTCGCCCAGACGGGACATGTACTGTCGGACTCCTGCCCCGGTCGCCAGGTCGCCATCACAGCGATCAAGACAGTGGGCGGCACCCCATCAGAGCCTGATCAAGTTTCTTGAATCGAATTCTGCATGCCTGCAGAAAGCCTCGGTTCGAAAGCCGAAAAGGGCCTGATAGAGTGTGAAACACCGAAGGGAAGCGCCCGGAGGGCCCGGTAAAACGGGACCAAAGGAAGCGTCCGTTCCTTGAGAACTCAACAGCGTGCCAAAAGTCAACGCCAGATATGTTGATACC
>NZ_JBSIBZ010000091.1:0-39982 GCF_058245575.1 Streptomyces sp. UF-297
GGTCCGGGCGCGCCCGAAGTGCCGGGCGCGTCAAAGGTGTTGGGCCCGCCAGGGCCGCTGGGGGCCGCGCCGGGGGCGCCCGGCGGCGGGGGCGGTACGGCTCCGCCCGGAGCCTGCGGGTAGCCGTACGCGCCAGGGGCGTTGGGCACTCCCGGGCCCTGCGGGTAGCCGTACGCGCCCGGAGGCGGCGGCACGTCCAGGACGGGCGGGCCGGACGGCGGGGGCAGGTCGGGCAGGCCGGGGGCGCCCGGGGCGCCGGGCGGGCCCGAGGGCAGCGGCGGGGGCGGCGTCGCGGGCCTGCCCGGCAGGCCGAGTGCGGCCGCCGCGGCCGGGTCGTCGACCGCCGGCGCGATGGCCGTACGCGGCAACTGGCTGCCGCCGGAGAGCAGTTCGGTCTTCGCCTCGGGGCGGGCGCGCGGCGAGGGCGGCGGGGTGTCCTCGGCGTCGGACCCGGACAGCGCCGGGGCGAAGACCGTGGCGGGCAGGCCCACCGACCGGTCGTCCGCGTCGTCGCCGCCCGAGGTGTCCGTACCGGCCCACGGGGTCGCCCCCGCGGACGCACCGGCACCGTAGCCACCGCCGGCCCCGGCCGGCGCCGCGGCACCGTACCCGCCCTCGGCACCGGTCGGCACCGCGTCCTGGACCGGCACCGCGTCGGCCGGAACCACCGGCCCCGGCTCCGCGGCGTTCCCCGGGGCGGCCCCCGACGCGGCGGCAACCGCCCCCGCACCGGCGGCAGTCCCCGGCGCCCCGGCGCCCTCGGACGCCCCGTCCGACCGAACCGAACCAGCCGAATCCACCGGCCCATTCGCACCGGACGACCCGGCCGCACCAGCCGCCCCGGCCCCACCAGAAGTCCCAGCCGCCCCGGCTCCCGCTGTCCCGCCACCGCGCCGGTCCGGAATGCCGATCGCGTCCGCCGCCTCCTGCAGCCACTCCGGCGGAGTCAGCAGGAACGACGTCGCCTCCAGGTCGATGCGCTGCGGGGGCGCGTCCGCCACCGCGGCGCCCGCGTCAGCGCCGTACTCCTCCTCGTACCGGCGGATCACCTCGCCCACCGGCAGCCCGGGCCACAGCGTCACCTCGCCGCTGTCCCGCGCGATCACCAGCCGCGAGCGGCCGCCGTCGCTGGTCGGGCCGCCCGCGCGGTCCTCCGCCCAGGCCACGAAGCCCAGCTCGAACTCCCGCACCCGCACCTCGCGGTGCTGCGGCGCGGGCACCTCACCGTTGACCCAGCGCTCCGCGCGCTCCTGAGCCTGCGCGAACGTCACCATCGCGCCTCACCCCTCCACCGGAACGGCGCGCGCGAAGCCACCGTCCACCATCAGGTTCGCCACGGTCTCCAGCTCCGGCGGATTGCCCGCCAGCCGCTGGAGGAAGTCGTCGAAGTCCGCGCCGCAGGGCAGCAGCAGGTGCTCCGCCCGCTCCTGGACCGTCCAGCCGTCCCGGTCGCGTGCGTCGTCGTACGCGCAGAACCACACCGTCCCCAGCGCGTCGCCCTTCACCTTCACCGCGACCACGCCGCCCTGTACGAAGCCGACACCCAGGTAGTCCTTGGTGAAGTGGTCGCGCAGGCACTTGTTGACGTACACCAGGTCGTTCATGGCCGCCTCGTCGCGCACGGTGAAGAACGGCTGGTCCACCAGCAGACCCAGCCCGGCGTCCAGCGCCGCGCCCACCGGTGCGCAGCCGCCCGCCGCCTTCAGGAACGAACGGTAGGCGCCCGGGAGCCGGTAGCCCAGCGCCTCCTCGGCCTGGGTGACCTGGTCCTCGGACACCGCCAGATCGCGGTGCGGCACCACGAAGTGCGCGGGCCGCGTCTCCTGGAGCGGGCGCGTGCCGCGCTTGCCGTGCTCCACCGCGGCCGTCGCCAGCCCGCCGTGATGCCGCAGCAGCGCCTTGACCTCGACCGGAACCAGCTCCATACGGCGCGTACCCGCGACGTGGTGCCACGTCCAGCCGTGCGGGGTCGCCACCGGGGGCACGTCCTCCCACAGCTCGTGGCCCGAGGCGTGCAGCGCGGCGTTCGCCGACACGTAGTCCGTCAGCCGCAGCTCGTCCACGCCGAAGCCCTCCGGGGGCTCGGCGATCTCCGCCGCCGCCCGCGCGTACGGCGAGAAGTCCGGGAATCCCTCGGGCCCCACCCGCACACCTCTGGGGTGACGGGCGGCCCGCACCGGGTCCGGGAAATGCACGACCTGCCCCGCGTAGGCCGTGTTCGGCGGCGCGGCACGGCCCCCAGCCTGGCTGCTGGGAGGTGCTCCCAGCCCACGGACTGGACCTGTCGTCATGGCGGTTGCCCCCTGGCTGGAACTGGCTACTGCGCACAGCCTATGCGGTGCCGCAATACCGTCCCGCGCCCCTGCCCGGCCGCCCCGGGCAGCGACGAACGCCCCCAAACCGCCCCCATCCCACCCCACTCACCACCCCTCGCGGCGCTCACCACGCCCGGCGCACCACGCCCGCGCGCCCCCGTACACAACCGTGACATCCCCGACAGCACGCCCGACTTCCGCAACACCCGGCGCATTTGGCAGGCTGACCCCCGCAACCGGGGGGTTTGCACGGGAGGGAAGAGCAGCACGATGCACACGACCGCAGAGCACATGACCGCAGAGCACACCGCAGGCACCACCGCTGCCACGGGGGACCCCCGCATCGGCTGGAGCGGCACCGCCGACACCGACCGGCCACCCAGCCTCCGCCACCGCCGCGACGGCATCCTCCCCGCCGTCGGCGCCGCCCTGTCCGTCCGCGGGCGGACCCTGACCTGCACCGCGAGCAAGGCCGAGCAGCCGCCCACCCTCCACCCGCTGGTCCAGGACTTCCTCGACACCCTCGCCACCGCGCAGCGCGAGCGCTTCACCGGGCGCTGTCCCGAAGCCGTACTCCTCTCGCGCCACCTCAGCGCCGTCGAGGCCAACCGCGGCAAACGCGCCTCCCGCAAACCCCTCACCAACGGCGAGGCGCGCCGCTCCCTGAAGCACTCCAAGCTCACCGCCCGCCACATCCGCGAGGACGGCGACCCCCAGCACGGCGCCTACGCCCCGCCCTGCCGCTCCTGCGACGCGCTGCTGGCCTTCTTCGGCGTCATGCCCATCGGCACCACGGCAGGGAGCTGACCACGATGCCGCCCACCCCCGCCCCCGGCTCCCCCGACGCCTACCGCCCCTACGACCGCACCTCCTCGACCCGCTTCCCCGTGGCCGTGGACGCCGCGCTGCGCGAAGCGGGCTGGCAGCCGGGGCGCTGGGACATAAAGCAGGCCGAACAGTGGGCCGACGCCCTGCGCGCCCACACCTCGCCCGCCGGGCACCGCCACACCGTCTTCCCCGCCGCCGTCGAGGTCTGGGCCGAATTCGGCGGTCTGCGCATCGCCGCCTCGGGCCCCGGCCGCCACGTGGCGCCCACCCCCTTCACCGTGGACCCCCTGCACGGCCTGCACCTCGCCCGCACCCTCGGTGACCTGGGCCGCGCCCTGGAGACCGAGATCGCCCCCCTGGGCCGCGAGGAGCTCACCGGCGCTTCGGCCGCCACCGCGGCGACCCTCGCCATCGACACCGAAGGCCGCGTCTACAGCCTCGACCACACCGGCGACTGGTTCCTGGGCCACCACATCGACCAGGCCCTGAGCACGCTCCTCCTGGGCACCCGTCCTACGCGGCTCACGCCCGCACGGGAGGAGACCCGGACCTGATCCAGCCCGTCCGGCGCTTGAGGACGAGCCCGGCGGAGCCGGGGCGACACCGCGTCAGCCCACGCGCGTCAGCCCACCGCGCCGCACGGCAGCACCGCCGATACGCGAAAGCCACCCGCGTCCGTCGCCCCCGCCACGAACACGCCCCCGAGCGCCGTCACCCGCTCCTTCATCCCCACCAGGCCGTTCCCCCCGCTCGGCAGCCCCGCGTCCGCCGCTCCGGCCTCGGAGACGCCGTTCTCCACCTGCACCGCGACCTCCCCGTCCCGGTGCGCCAGCCGCACCCGGGCGCGGGCGC
Organism: Streptomyces sp. UF-297; assembly: GCF_058245575.1. Lineage (NCBI taxonomy): Bacteria > Bacillati > Actinomycetota > Actinomycetes > Kitasatosporales > Streptomycetaceae > Streptomyces > Streptomyces sp. UF-297. Next base: position 3,996 of record NZ_JBSIBZ010000091.1, read on the forward strand.
CCGGCGCGTGCTTGTGCACGTTGGTCAGGGCTTCCTGGACCACCCGGTACGCGGTCTGCTCCACCGCCGGCGGGCACGCCGACGCCTCGCCCTCGACCAGCAGCTCGACCACCATCCCGGCCGCCCGCGACTGCTCCACCAGGTCCGGCAGCTCCGCCAGGCACGGCCCCTCGCCGTCCGGCTCCGCCACGGCCACCGGGCCGCCCCGTACGCCCGCCCCGGCCATCGCCTGGGCCCGGGCGCCGGCCCGCGCCGGGACAGCGGCGCCCGCCTTGGCCTTGGCAGCCACCGCCACCAGGCGCTCCGGCTCGTCCGAGACCGGCTTGGCGCCCGCGGACGTCCCCTCGGCGGTCCGCAGCACGCCGAGCATCTCGCGCAGTTCGGTGAGCGCCTGCCGGCCCATGTCCCCCACCAGAGCGGCGTTCTTGGACGCCTTCTCCGGGTCCTTGAGCGCCACCGCCTGCAACGCCGCCGCGTGCACCACCATCAGGCTCACCCGGTGGGCGACGACATCGTGCATCTCGCGCGCGATACGTGTGCGCTCCTCGTTGCGCGCCCACTCGGCCCGTTCCTCGGCCCTGTCGGCCAGCAGCGACAGCTCCCGCTCCAGGCCGTCGGCCCGCTCCCGCAGGCTCTCCACCAGACGGCGTCTGGCGCCCACGTACAGGCCCAGCAGCACCGGCGGGGCCGTGACGACCACGCCCATCGCCACCGACATCGTCGGGACGTACCACAGCGGCGGGTTGAAGTCGGCGCGCGCGGCGACGTCGTGCCGCATCTCCAGGAAAGTGATGATCAAGGTGCCGGTGACCGACATCCCGGCCAGCAGTGCGGTGATCCGCCGCGGCACGTCGGAGGCCGCGAGCGTGTAGAGCCCCACGATCCCCAGGAGCCCGCCCATCTGCGCCGGTGTCACCGCGACGGACACCAGCACCACGGCTATCGGCCAACGCCTGCGTACCAGCAGCACCGGGCCCACCAGCAGCCCCAGCACCACGCCGACCCCGGCCGGCAGCCGCGCCTCCTCGGCGAATTTCAGGCCCTCGACGACACATTCCACCGTCGACGCGAGCGCCAGGAACACATCCAGTACGGCGCTGCGCCGCCGGGCCCACCACCACGGCCCGTTCCCGGGCGCGGCCCTCGCGCCCACTGCTTCGATTGCCCCCGTTGCGGTCATACCGACCAGCCTACGGGCGCCCCCGCGCCTTTCTCCCTGGCCCGCAGCAGCACGACACCGCACCGTTACGGTCCGGTACCTGCACTTTTCCCGAGAACTGTTGAATCGACCACACATTCGGCACATTCGCACATCCCCGCAGGCCACCCTGCCGTCATGGCCGGAACCCGGGACATCCGGCATGTGAGGCAGAGCGCTGCCCCATACCGTCGCATCGAGGGCTGGTGGTACGGCATAGTGTGGGGTGTCGATCGACCGGCCCGACGAAGTGTCCGGTTTGGTCGGTTTCACTATCCCCTGTGGTGTAATTGGCAACACTGCGGTTTTTGGTACCGTCATTCCAGGTTCGAGTCCTGGCGGGGGAGCACAGACGAGTTCGGGTCCTGGCGTAATCGCCGGGACCCGCCCGCGTTTCGGCAACAAAACGCACCGGTATCCTTCGGGTGTCCACCCCACCCGAAGAAGCCGAAGGGCATCCCCGTGAGCGCCAACCGCCCGGCAGCCGTCGTCGTTCTCGCAGCGGGTGAGGGTACCCGCATGAAGTCGGCGACCCCCAAGGTCCTGCACGACATCTGCGGTCGCTCCCTCGTGGGGCACGTCGTCGCCGCCTCCCGCGAACTGGACCCCGAGCACCTCGTCGTGGTCGTCGGGCACGCCCGCGACCAGGTCCAGGCCCACCTCGCCGAGATCGACGACCGCGTACGCACCGCGGTGCAGTACGAGCAGAACGGCACCGGTCACGCCGTACGCATGGGCCTGGAGGAGCTGGGCAACGACGGCATCGCCCTCGACGGCACGGTCGTCGTCGTCTGCGGCGACACCCCGCTGCTGACCGGCGAGACACTGCGCAAGCTCAGCTCGACCCACGCCGCCGACGGGAACGCCGTCACGGTGCTCTCCGCCGAGGTCCCCGACTCCACCGGCTACGGCCGCATCGTGCGCGACGACGCCACCGGCGCGGTGACCGAGATCGTCGAGCACAAGGACGCCACCGACGCGCAGCGCGAGATCCGGGAGATCAACTCCGGCGTCTTCGCCTTCGACGCGCAGCTGCTGGTCGACGCGCTGGGCAAGGTGCGCACGGACAACAGCCAGGGCGAGGAGTACCTGACCGACGTCCTCGGCATACTGCGCGAGGCCGGGCACCGGGTCGGCGCGGCCGTCGCCGGCGACCACCGCGAGATCCTGGGCATCAACAACCGTGTGCAGCTGGCCGAGGCGCGCCGGCTGCTGAACCAGCGGCTGCTGGAGCGGGCGATGCTCTCCGGCGTGACGGTGATCGACCCGGCCACGACGTGGGTGGACGTGAGCGTCACCTTCGAGCCGGACTCCGTCGTGCACCCCGGTACGCAGCTGCTGGGCACGACCCACATCGCCACCGGCGCCGAGGCCGGCCCCAACTCCCGGCTGACGGACACCGAGGTCGGCCAGGGCGCCGTCGCCTCGTTCACGGTCGCCGCGGGCGCCCGGATCGGCGCGGGCGCGAGCGTGGGCCCGTACGCGTATCTGCGGCCCGGTACGGACCTGGGGGCGAAGTCGAAGGCCGGGGCGTACGTCGAGATGAAGAACGCGACGCTCGGCGAGGGCACGAAGGTGCCGCACCTGTCGTACGTGGGCGACGCGACGATCGGCGAGTACACCAACATCGGTGCGGCCAGCGTCTTTGTGAACTACGACGGTGAGGCCAAGCACCACACCACCGTCGGGTCGCACTGCCGCACCGGGTCGGACAACATGTTTGTGGCTCCCGTCACGATCGGGGACGGCGCGTACACCGCCGCCGGCTCGGTCATCACCAAGGATGTGCCCCCGGGTTCGCTGGCTGTCGCACGTGGACAGCAGCGCAATATCGAGGGCTGGGTCGCTCGCAAGCGCCCCGGAAGTGCCGCCGCGCAGGCCGCTTCGGCTGCCCGTCAGGACGACAACGGCGGGCAGTGACCGTGTAACGCGTACGCCGTGCGGGGCGTACCGTGATAAGCGCACGCAAACAGACCCCCGAGTATTTTCTGGCAAGGAGATTTGCTGTGACCGGGATCAAGACGACCGGCGAGAAGAAGTTGATGCTCTTCTCCGGCCGCGCCCACCCCGAGCTGGCCGAGGAGGTCGCGCACCAGCTCGGTGTCGGCCTGGTCCCGACGAAAGCGTTCGACTTCGCCAACGGTGAGATCTACGTCCGCTACCAGGAGTCGGCGCGTGGCGCGGACTGCTTCTTGATGCAGAGCCACACGGCTCCCATCAACAAGTGGATCATGGAGCAGCTGATCATGCTCGATGCTCTCAAGCGCGCCTCCGCGCGGAGCATCACCGTGGTCATCCCCTCCTACGGCTACGCCCGTCAGGACAAGAAGCACCGCGGCCGTGAGCCGATCTCGGCCCGCCTGATCGCGGACCTGCTCAAGACGGCGGGCGCGGACCGTATCGTCACCGTCGATCTGCACACCGACCAGATCCAGGGCTTCTTCGACGGCCCGGTGGACCACCTCTTCGCACTGCCGGTCCTCGCGGACTACGTGGGCGCCAAGGTGGACCGCGACAAGCTCACCGTCGTGTCCCCGGACGCGGGCCGGGTGCGGGTCGCCGACCGCTGGTGCGACCGCCTGGACGCCCCGCTGGCCATCGTGCACAAGCGGCGCGACAAGGACGTGGCCAACCAGGTCACCGTCCACGAGGTCGTCGGCGACGTGAAGGACCGGGTCTGCGTCCTGGTCGACGACATGATCGACACCGGTGGCACCATCTGCGCCGCCGCCGACGCGCTGTTCGCCAACGGCGCGGCGGATGTCATCGTGACGGCCACGCACGGCATCCTGTCCGGCCCGGCCGCCGACCGCCTGAAGAACTCCAAGGTCAGCGAGTTCGTCTTCACCAACACCCTGCCCACGCCGTCCGAGCTGGAGCTGGACAAGATCACGGTGCTGTCGATGGCGCCGACGATCGCGCGGGCGATCCGTGAGGTCTTCGAGGACGGCTCGGTCACCAGCCTCTTCGAAGAGCAGTGATCATCAGCGTCGGATAGATCGACTTGGGGGCGGCCTCCCCGCCGGGTAGACTCACGGAGTTGCTCGGCGAGGGAGGCCGTACTCATCGCAGTACGGCGGTCCGTAATCGACGCGCTCTTCGTAGCAGGTCTGTCGTGGGCCGGGTAACGGCCACCAGATCCGTCTGAATACGAGGAGTGCAGTCATGGCTGAGGTCAAGCTCACCGGTGAGGCCCGTACCGACTTCGGTAAGGGTGCCGCCCGCCGTACCCGCCGCGAGAACAAGGTCCCGGCCGTCGTCTACGGTCACGGCGCCGAGCCCAAGCACGTGGCGGTCGACAGCCACGCGCTGATGATGGCCCTGAAGACCCCGAACGCCCTGATCAGCCTGGACGTGGACGGCAAGAGCGAGCTGGTCATCCCCAAGGCCGTGCAGCGCGAGGCCATCCGCGGCTTCCTGGTCCACGTGGACTTCCTGGCCGTCAAGAAGGGCGAGAAGGTCACCGTCGAGCTGCCGATCCACACCGAGGGCGACCTGGCCCCGGGCGGCAACCTGCTCGAGCACCTGCTGAACACCCTGCCGGTCGAGGCCGAGGCCACCCACATCCCGGAGTCGGTCACCGTCTCCATCGCGGGTCTGGACGCCGGTCACACCGTGCACGCCAAGGACATCACGCTGCCCGCCGGCACCACCCTGGCCATCGACGAGGACGCTGCCGTGCTGCAGGTCGTCGCCGCGCAGGCCGAGGCCCCGGCCGAGGCGTCCGCCGAGGGCGAGGGCGCCGAGGCCTGAGCCTCGCCCCGGTAGCTTCTGTCCCAACCGCTGTCGCGGCGCCGTGCGGTGCCGCGGCGGCGGTTGGGCCGTTTTGGAGACCATGCGCGCCAAGCTGTGCGGTAGGCGAGGCGGCGCATGGACGGCAGCACCCGTTCGGCGGCGCCGGACGACACGCAAGGTGCACGACTTCGTCGAGGAGACGCGGAGATGACGGACGCAGACAGCCCCTGGCTCGTGGTGGGGCTGGGCAATCCGGGCCCTGAGTACGCGGCCAATCGCCACAACGTGGGGTTCATGGTGGCCGATCTGCTGGCGGAGCGGATGGGCGGCCGCTTCAAGGCGCACAAGGCGCGGGCGCAGGTCGTGGAGGGCCGGATCGGCGCTCCCGGTCCCGGCAGCCGGCGGGTCGTGGTGGCCAAGCCGATGTCGTTCATGAATCTCTCGGGCGGTCCCACGACGGCGCTGCGGGACTTCTACAAGGTGCCGGTGGACCACATCATCGCGGTGCACGACGAGCTGGACATCGACTACGGGGTGCTGCGGCTGAAGCTGGGCGGCGGCGACAACGGCCACAACGGCCTGAAGTCGATCACGAAGTCGCTGGGCGCCGACTACCACCGGGTGCGGTTCGGGATCGGGCGGCCGCCGGGCCGGATGCCGGTCGCGGACTTCGTGCTGAAGGACTTCTCCTCGGCCGAGCGCAAGGAGCTGGACTACTTCGTGGACCGGGCGGCGGACGCGGTGGAGGCGCTGGTCGCGGACGGGCTGGAGCGGGCGCAGAGCACGTACAACTCCTAGGTGCGAAAGGCCTGTTGGGGTGCGGTTCCGCCGGGCGGCGGGTGCGTACAACTCGGTGCGTACGGACCGCAAAGCGGCCCGATGGGGACAGCTGGGGGCAGGGTCCGGCGAACCACGGGCCCCCGGTTGACCGACCGCTGTTGTATGGCCAAGGATCGCCGCCATGCCCAAGAGCCGGACACGCACCAGGACGAGCACGAGCCGCAGACCCGCCAAGCGCAGCGCGGGCCGGCGGGCCGGGGAGAGCGCCTACGGGGTGCTGCTGGTGGCCCGTACCGGGCTGATGGGCGCGCTGGCGCTGCTCCTGCTGGTGGCGGGCGTCTGGACGTCCTGGAACACCGCTCAGTACGCCATGCTGCCCGAGGGGCGCGAGCGCGGGACGATGACGGTGTCGGCGTGCGCGGACGACCGCTGCACGGGGCCGTACACACCGGACGCGCGCGGGGGTACGCACCCGTCGAAGGCCTCGATCGCCCAGGCGGCGGCGCCGGACGAGGGCGAGCGCGTCGAGGTCGCCCTGAAGCCCGGCACGGACCGCGCGGTACGCACCGGCCTCGGCGGCGTCCTGTACGCCTGGGTCCCCTTCGCCGGCTCCCTCCTCCTGGCCGCCCTGGTGGTGGCGGGCGGCGTACGGATGCGGCGTACGGCGTGGGGCATGGGCCTGGTGGGCGCGTTGGTGCTCGCGGGAGCGTTCCTCACCCTGTGATGCGCCCATTGGTCCCCCGGAACCTTTGGGGCGCCTGCGGTGTAAAGGGGTATGTGGGTGGCAATGCTCCTTGACCGCTTCGAGCGGGCCGCAGGAGGCTGAGCCGCCACCCCCCAACTCCTCCCCGCTCAGAAGAAGTTGGTACCCCATGCGCTTCCTCCCCAGGGCCGGCGCGGTGACGGCGGTCTCGGCCGCCGGTCTGCTGCTCGCCCCGACCGCGTACGCGACCCCGCCCACCCCCTTCGGCCCTCCCGGCGACAACGGCACCGTAAAGATCCACGACGCCGCCACGGACGCGGAGCTGCGCAGGAACGAACCGCACGTCTGCCGCTTCTATCTCGACGCCTTCGGCTTCGACGGCGGGCAGCAGGCGCGGTGGAGGATCGTCGAGATGCCGCCCACCGGCGCGAAGGGGGCGGTGGTGAAGACCGGCGCACTGCCCCTGGACGGCGCGGGCCGGGGCCGTACGGAAGACCTGTCGCTGCCGGACGGCCACTACAAGCTGATCTGGAACTTCGACGGCGAGCACGGGCGGGCCAAGCACAAGGTCTTCTGGGCCGAGTGCGGCGGCGACGCGGCACCGGAGCGGCCGGGGCAGCCGGGACAGCCCGGCAAGGCGGCCCAGGAAGGCCAGGAGGCCGACAGGGCCGAGAAGGCGGTGGAGCGGCCCGGGCGCTCCGGTGGCGACGGCGCGGTGGCCGCGTCGGCGGCTCCGGGCGCGGCGGCCACCGGCGCCGGGCCGTCGGCCGCCGCGAAGGCGGCTGCGGACCCGGGTGCCCCGGCGGCGGACGGCGATCTGGCGGAGACCGGCGCCGGCGCTCCGGTGGGCACGCTCGCGGCGGGCGCGGTGGCACTGATCGGCGCGGGCGCGTACATCGTGCTGCGACGCCGCCGGCGGTCCTGACGCGGTTCTGGCGTAGGGGCGGGCGCGGCGCGGTTCGGGCATAGAGGCGGGCGCGGCGCGGTTCGGGCGTACGGACGGGCGCGGCGCGGTTCGGGCGTACGGACGGGCGCGGCGTGCTGCGGCCTCTGCGCCCCGCGCCCCTGCGACATGGCGTGGCCCCGCCCTCCGTTTCCCCGCAACACGGCGCGTCCCCCGCCCCCTCCCCCACCTCCCCCTAAAGGGGGAGGAGGCGGGGGGTGGGTTCGGGGGTGGGGGGAGTGCCGGTGCGGTTTTTGCGAGGCGCCGCGGCCTCGGCCGACTCAGCCCGTATTGCGCAGGCCCGCCGCCACGCCGTTCACGGTGAGCAGGAGGGCGCGGGCGAGTACCGGGTCGGCCTCCTCGCCGCGTTCGGCGGTGCGGCGCTGGCGGTCCAGGAGGGAGACCTGGAGGTAGGAGATCGGGTCGAGGTAGGCGTCACGGATGTGGAAGGTCTGCTTCAACACCGGGTTGGAGTCGAGGAGTTCGGCCTCTCCGGTGATGCGCAGGACTTCCTGGACGGTGAGTTCGTGCTCGGCCTTGATGACGTCGAAGACGTGCTTGAGCTCGTCGGGGACGAGGGTGTCGACGTAGTGCTGGGCGATCCGCAGGTCGGTCTTGGCCAGCGTCATCTCGACGTTGGACAGGAAGTTGCGGAAGAAGTGCCAGTGCTCGTGCATCTCGTCGAGCACGGTGTCCAGCCCCGCCTCGCGCGCCGCCTTCAGGCCCGTACCGACACCGAACCAGCCGGGGACGATCTGCCGGGACTGGGTCCAGCCGAAGACCCACGGGATGGCGCGCAGCCCGTCGAGCCCGGCGCCGGAGTCGGGGCGGCGCGAGGGCCGCGAGCCCAGGTGCAGCTCGGCGAGCTGGTCGACGGGGGTGGAGGCGAAGAAGTACGCGGGCAGGTCCGGGTCCTCCACCAGGCGGCGGTAGGAGCCGTGGGCGGCCTCGGAGACCGTCTCCATGGCGGCGTCCCAGCGGGCCAGCGCCTCGTCCGACTGGCGGGGGGCGGTGTGCAGCGCGGAGGCCTGGAGCGTTGCGGCGACGGTCAGTTCGAGGTTCTCGCGGGCCAGGGACGGCACGAGGTACTTGTCGGAGATGACCTCGCCCTGCTCGGTGACCTTGATCTCGCCCTCCAGGGTGCCGTACGGCTGGGCGAGGATCGCGTCGTGCGAGGGGCCGCCGCCGCGGCCGACGGTGCCGCCGCGGCCGTGGAAGAGGCGCAGGCGGACGCCGTGCCGGTGGGCGACGTCGCGCAGCAGGCGCTGGGCGCGGTGGATCTCCCACTGCGAGGTGGTGATGCCGCCGAACTTGGAGGAGTCGGAGTAGCCGAGCATGACCTCCTGGACGTCGCCGCGCAGGGCGACCAGGCGCCGGTAGGAGGGGTCGGCGAGCATCTCGTCCAGCAGCTGGTCGGCGATCTTGAGCTCGTCGGTGGTCTCCAGGAGCGGGACGATGCCGATCTTGGCCCAGCCGGCGTGCAGGTCGATCAGCCCGGCCTCGCGGGCGAGGACGGCGGCGGCCAGGACGTCGTCGGAGCCCTGGCACATGGAGATGATGTAGGACTCGATGACCTCGGGGCCGAAGGTGTCCTTGGCCTTGAGGATGGTGCCGAAGACGCCGAGGGTCTTGGCGCCGGCCTCGTCCAGCGGGGCCGGGGTGGGCGCCAGCGGGCGGCGCGAGCGCAGCTCCTTGGCGAGCAGCTTGCGGCGGTAGTCGCGCGGCATGTCGACATAGCGCCAGGACTCCTCGCCCAGGCGGTCGAAGAGCTGGCCCAGCGCGTGGTGGTGGGCGTCGGCGTGCTCGCGGATGTCCATGGTGGCGAGCTGGAGGCCGAAGGCCGCGATCGTACGGATCGTGCGCTCCAGGCGGCCGTCGGCGACCAGGCCGCCGCGGTGCTCGCGCAGGGAGGTCTGGATCAGGCCGAGGTCGTCCAGCAGCTCCGCGGTGCCGAGGTAGTCGCGGCCCGCGATGTGCGGGGTGTCGCCGGCCAGCCGCTCGCGGGTGTTGAGCAGCTTCTGGCGGATGCAGGTGGCCTTGAGGCGGTAGGGCTCTTCGGCGTTCAGGCGCTTGTAGCGGGGGCTGATCTCGGGGAGCAGCTCCAGGTCGCGCTGGAGGGAGGAGAGAAGTTCCTCGGTGGCGCCGCAGTTGCGGATGGAATTGGACAGGGCGCCGCGCAGCTCGTCGATGTGCTCCAGCGCGTCGGTGATGCCGTGTTCGTGCTGGAGGATCAGGACGTCCCAGGTGACCTGCGGGGTGACGTTGGGGTTGCCGTCGCGGTCGCCGCCGATCCAGGTGCCGAAGGTCAGCGGGCGGGTGCCGGGCGGGAGTTGGGTGCCGGCCCGCTCCAGCTCGGCGGCGAGGTCCTCCAGGACGTCGCCGACCGCGCCGCGGCCGAGCTCGTCGAGGTAGTAGATGGCGTTGCGGGCCTCGTCGGTGGGCTCGGGGCGGGCCACCCGCAGCTCGTCGGTCTGCCAGATGAGGTCGATGTTCTCGGCCAGGCGCAGATCCACCCGGCGGCGCTCGGCGGTGTCCGTACGGTCCAGCAGCTCGGCGACCTTGCGGAGCTTGGTCAGCACGGAGCGGCGGGCGGCCTCGGTGGGGTGCGCGGTGAAGACGGGGCGTACGCCGAGGTTGCCCGCGGTCTCGCGCAGGTGCTCGGGGTCGGCGTCCTTGAGCATGTCGGCGGTGCGGGCCAGGATGCCGCCCTCCGCCGCGCGCCGGACGCGCAGTTCGCGGCCGCGGTGCACCTGCTCGGTGACGTTGGCCAGATGGAAGTACGTGGAGAAGGCGCGTACGAGCTTGGCGGCGGTGGCCAGGTCGGTCTCGCCCAGGAGCCGGGCGGCGGCCTCCCCGTCGGAGCGGGTCAGCGCGCGGACCCGCTCGACGAGGTCGAGGAGTTCTGGGCCTTCCTGGCGGACCAGGGTCTCGCCCAGGAGGTCGCCGAGTCGGCGGATATCGGCGCGCAGCGGGCCGTTGTCGGTCGCTGCCGCCGCTGCGGTCTCGGCGGGGCTGTTGTCGGCACTGCTCACAGGTGCGGCTCCTTGCAGTGATCTCAGTGATCTGAGCACGTCCGGTCTGGCAGGGGTGCCCCCGGCGCTGGCTGGGGGCGGGTTGCGGACCGCGCTGTCCGACGCCCCCAGGATAGGTGTCCCCGCTGACAGCAGGTCACACCGTCCGCTGTGTGGGCACTCGTCCGCGGTGGCCCCTGCCGCCGGGGTTTCCCCGCCTTTGCGGCCTGTCCGGATTTCCCGCCTTCTCTGCCCGCGACAGCGCCGAGTCCCTTGCCCGTACGGCCTCCTGCGGCGGCTCCGGCGCGGTGTGCCGGTGGGTGCGCATCCGTCGCGGCGGGGCGCAGGGGCCCCTTGCCCGTGGCCACAGCACTGCCATACTTACGAGACCGTAGGTTACGGTTCCGTAGCCGTAGCCGTGCCCCCGAGCCCCCGACGAGGGACCCATATGACCGCTAGCCCGGAAATCCTCGAAGAGACCCCTAAACCCGCCGAGGCGCCACTGCCGTCCGCGACGCTGGGAGGCGAGCAGCGCAGGTCGGTCGAGCAGATCACTCTGCTGCTGTTCATCACGCTCCCGTTCGTGGCGCTGGTGGCGGCGGTGCCGCTGGCCTGGGGCTGGGGTGTGAGCTGGCTCGACCTCGGTCTGCTGGTCGCCATGTATTTCATTGGCTGTCACGGCATCACGATCGGTTTTCACCGCTATTTCACACACGGTTCGTTCAAGGCGAAGCGCCCGCTGCGCATCGCGCTGGCGATCATGGGGTCGCTGGCGGTCGAGGGCCCGGTGGTGCGCTGGGTCGCCGACCACCGCAAGCACCACAAGTTCTCCGACGCGGAGGGCGACCCGCACTCGCCGTGGCGCTTCGGCGAGACGGTCCCCGCGCTGATGAAGGGCCTGTGGTGGGCGCACATCGGCTGGATGTTCGACGAGGAGCAGACCCCGCAGCACAAGTACGCCCCGGACCTGATCAAGGATCCGGCCATCCGGCGGATCTCGCGCCAGTTCGTGCTGTGGACGACCGTGTCGCTGGCGCTGCCGCCGCTGGTCGGCGGTCTGGCGACGTGGTCGTGGCAGGGCGCGCTGACGGCGTTCTTCTGGGGCTCGCTCGTACGGGTAGGCCTGCTGCACCACGTGACGTGGTCGATCAACTCGATCTGCCACGCGGTGGGCAAGCGCCCCTTCAAGTCCCGTGACAAGTCCGGAAATGTCTGGTGGCTGGCGATCCTGTCGTGCGGCGAGTCCTGGCACAACCTGCACCACGCCGACCCGACCTCCGCGCGGCACGGCGTGATGCGCGGCCAGCTGGACTCCAGCGCCCGCCTCATCCGCTGGTTCGAGAAGGCCGGCTGGGCCTATGACGTGCGCTGGCCCAGCTCCTCGCGCATCGACGCGCGGCGCAAGGAGACGGCCGCCTAGGAGCCCTTCGCCCGGCGTCTCCCGGCGGTGGCCCCGGCGACCGGGAAACCGGGGCAAGCAGCCGGGGAAGGCATGATTGACCAGTGGCGATCGACGGCAGCAGCGTGATGATGAGCAGTAACAGCAAGGACAAGACCTCCTCCCCCACCGCGGGCCCCCGGCGTGCCCGGCGGGTCCGCATGACGGGCAAGGAGCGCCGCGAGCAGCTGCTGGACATCGGTCGCACGCTCTTCGCCGCGCGCGGCTTCGAGGGCACGTCGGTGGAGGAGATCGCGGCCAAGGCCGGGGTCTCCAAGCCGGTGGTCTACGAGCACTTCGGCGGCAAGGAGGGCCTGTACGCCGTCGTGGTGGACCGCGAGATGCGGCAGCTGCTGGACATGGTGACGGGTGCCCTGACCGCAGGGCACCCGCGCGAGCTGCTGGAACAGGCGGCCTTCGCACTGCTGGACTACATCGAGTCCTACACCGACGGGTTCCGCATCCTGGTGCGGGACTCCCCCGTGGCCCAGTCCACGGGCACCTTCGCCTCCCTGATCAGCGATATCGCCACCCAGGTCGAGGACATCCTGGGCCTGGAGTTCAAGGCCCGCGGCTTCGACCCCAAGCTGGCGCCGCTGTACGCGCAGGCACTGGTCGGCATGGTCGCGCTGACCGGCCAGTGGTGGCTGGACGTCCGTAAGCCGAAGAAGTCCGAGGTCGCGGCCCACCTCGTGAACCTGGCCTGGCACGGCCTGGACGGCCTGGAGCCGAAGCCCCGCCTGATAGGGCACCGCCGCGCCTGATCCGGGCCGCGTCGTGCCTACGGCGCACGGCATCCCATATTCGGACATTACCCGGAATTACCGAGACACCCGCTGGATCGGTAATTCCGGGACAATCCTTATGCGCGTTCCCCCCTGACGGAGCCTTTCTCCGCGAGAATTCACAGAACCGTCAGATTTCAACCACACCCTCCGCCGGACAGCCCCGGAAGTCGCGATACCGTATCCCGGTGCCGTCGACCACGGACCGTCCTGCGGCTGGCAACAGCCACCCCAATTCCGGCATCACAGGTCATTCCGCTCGGTAATCAGCGGCATTCACGGGCAGCCGCCCGGAACCAGCCAGAACCCAGCGGAGGGGGACCGTGGAATGGCGACGGACTTCAGGATCGACGTCGAGCGCGTACAGGGCATGCTCAACAAACTCGCCTCGGCCGACGACCGCATGCGCGACGCCCAGGGCCGCCTGAAGAAGGTGGGCCCCAAGGCCCTGGGGACCGACGGCCTCGACGACGCCTGCGACGAATTCCAGGGTCAGTGGGGCGACGGCATCAAGCGCATCGCGGATGCCGCCAAGGACATTCACGAACGCCTCAAGGCGACGGTGGACGCGTACAAGGCCGGCGAATCCGAGAACGAGAAGATGCTCGGCAAGAAGTAATCACCGGCGCCGTACGGATCCGCAATCACCAGCACTTCACTCCAGGGGGAACCGCATGTCCTGGCGGAGCATGTTCATCGAGGACGACTCGGCCTGGCCCGGCGTCGGCTTCAATCCGGCAAAGGGAGATCTGCACGCAATCCAGGCGCTCGCCTCCGATGTGAAATCCGTCGGCGACGAACTGGAAGAACTCGACCATCTCCTCAAGTCCGTCGGCAAGAGCGACGGCGCCTGGGAGGGCGAGGCGGCACAGAACTTCGCCAAGAAGCTCGGCGAACTGCCCAAGTACCTCAAGCAGGGCACCGAGTCCATGCACGACTGCGCCAAGGCACTGCGCGGCTGGCACACCCACCTGCAGGGCTTCCAGGACAAGGCCGGAAAGATCGAGGCCGAGGCCGCCCCGGCCCGCAAACAGGCGGACACGGACCGGGACCACTACAACGACCTGGAACGCAAGAACCGGCCGTACTTCGGCCAGATGATTCCGGCGGACCAGGCCAAGAAGATCAACGACGAGATGGAAGCGGCGCGCGACAAGGCCCAGAAGTCCAAGGACAAGCTCGATGAGCTCGTCCGGGAGGCCGAGAAGATCTACTCCCAGTGGAAGGACCGCGCCGGCGACGCCGAGCGCGCCATCTTGAAGGCCTCGGAGAACCACCCGCCGGACATCCACTGGTGGAACCGCGCCGTCGACGGCCTCAAGAGCGCCTGGCGCGGCTTCAAGGACTGGCTGGTCGAGAACGCCGACCTGCTGTCGACCATCTCATCGGCCCTGGCCGCCGCCGCGCTCGCCTGTCAGCTCATCCCGGGTGTAGGAACGGTCGTGGGCACCGTGCTGGGCGGCGCTTCAGCCGTCTTCGCGGCTGGAGCCATGGCGGGCCACTGGATGGGCAACGCACGCGGCAATGGCACACCAGGGTGGAAGATCGGGCTCGATGCGTTGGGGATCATCCCCGGGGTCGGTGGTGCCATCAAAGCCGCGAAGGGCGGCTGGGGCACAGCCGCCAAGCTCGCGGAAAAGGCAGGCACCCAGGCCAAACTCGGCGAGAAGCTGGCCGCGGCAGGCAAGGCGCTGGGCCCGAAGAACATCGCCAGGAACACACCTGAGGGCATGGCGGAGGCGCTCGGCCAGCCACTGAGCACCAAGAGCGTCAACTTCCTTTTGAAGAAGTCCTTCGGTGAGGGTGCACAGCTCTCGGACAAGGCGCAGGCGGCCTCGCAGCTGATCTTGAAAACGGGCTCGGCGGGTCACGGGTTCGCCCAGCACTTCGGCGGCGACACGCAAACGGTCGCCCCTGGCCCGTCCGGCCAGAAGTTCCACCAAACGTTGGCCGCCTGAGCGGTGAAGGGATGAGACAGTGCTGCACCCGGCCTCTGAAGACGGCAGGGCGACCACCGTGCCGGCACCTCGGCAGGAGCAGTCCCGGCTGAACGTCGGTTGGATCATGCCGCCGTTCGTTCGGGAGCTGCCGGTGAACGCTCCCGACTCGGAGACCGCTGCCGAGCAACTGCACGCGCTGGCCACAGAAGCCCTGCCGGACCGTCCGGTGGATGAGCAGTACCGCTTCGCCGCGGCACTCGCCTCCCAGCTGGACCCCATGCTGGAGGCCAATGTCATCTACGCAGGCCTGTGCCTGCTCGAGGTGGACGGCCGCCCGAGCGGCTCGACCGTTGTCGTCAGCCAGATCCCGCACGAGAGCGACGACGAGGACGAACTCCTGCGGACGACGCAGGAGCTGCTCCAGCTCGCTCACCCCGACGACGATTACCAGCGGGTGGAGTTGCCGTGCGGGCCCGCTCTCACCCGCATCGGCGCTTCTGGATTCATCATCACCGCGGAGTGGTCCCCCACGGGGCAGGATGTGGCGATCCAGCAGTCGCAGATCCAGGTCTATATCCCGTTGCCCGGAGCTCGCGAAATGCTGATCTTCGCGCTCGACTCGCCGTCCCACGAAGACTGGGACCTGCACTCCGAGCTGTTCGCGGAAATCCTCAAGACGATCGACTGGGGCACGGACCAGGACATCGAGGACTACCGCGCCATGCGGCAGAGCGCTCCGGCGGCAGCCGAGCCGGACGAATCGGTGCAGCGAGAGCTGTTCTGGCATTCCAGCCGGCTGCTGGACGTCATCGCGCTGCAGGGCCGTACGCGCAGCGCCAAGCGAGTCAACTCGGTCACCTGTGAAGAGTGTTGGGGAAAGGGCCTGCGGTCCGCCTGCTCCGCCCGGCACCGCTGGCAGATCGACCCCACGGCGCCCGCCGACCTCGCAGGCGCGCTGATACGGGTTACTGCCGCCTTCTCCTCCCAGGGCTGGGAAACGGAACCGACGGGGGACGACACCAGGGTGCGCCTGCGGGCCGGCTCCGCCGCGGCGCAACGGTCGGTGGGCTATTCGTTCACCGTGTCCGTGGACGCCGCAGCGGGCTCGCTCAGCGCCGAAGTCGTCACGCCGTGCAGCCGTACATCAGCCGCGGTGGATTCCGCCTTCGGATGACGCCGCTACAGGAGGACTCCGATCACCATGGACTCGTCCCGGTGCGTTGGCCCGCGAGGGCCACATCCCCTGACCCCTCGGGCAGATGAAGGAGCAGGCTGCGGTGGTGAATGAATTCGAGCAGCGCATCGCGCAGTCCCTGCCGCCCGGCGAGCGGCTTCTCGGCTTCTTCGGGGTGTCCCGGACGCTGAGTTACAGCGTCGAGGGAAAGGGGGACGTCCCGGCGAACCGACGGCCCTATGTGCTGACCGACGCGCCGAAGCGCGGCTGGTGGGACCGGAGCGTGTCGCAGTTCTTCAAGGTGATCCTCAACCAGGATCCGAATCCTGGGGCGGACAGGCCGGGCAAGGCGGTCATGGACCCCGCGAAGCGGGGAAAGCTGCAGAAGCGGAGGGCGCTTTACTACGGCGGCTGGGACAGCCTGGCAGGGCAATGGCTGGCGGCAGCGCAGCCGCGCTCGCAGGCAAAGGTCTCGGTGTTCGTGGCCGTCACCGAGCGGCATCTGCGCTTCGTGTACACGGAGATCCGGCGGGACAGCAGGAAGCTGGACGGTGCGCTGGAAGCGGGTGCGGTGTTTCCGCGGCAGTCCGTGGTGTGGACGCGCAGGGCGGACGGCGGCGGCCGCGACCTTCAGTTCGGGTTCGGTGACGGGTCCTGGGGGACTCTCTTCGTCGGTGATGTCGAAGGGATCGCCGCGTATTTTCCCGGGGCGCTCAGCCATGACGATCCCATTCCCTGATGGGCGGTGTCCGGTGGCGGAAGTGGCATTGCTCTGTGCGCGCCGATCGGGCGCAGTGGATTGCGTGTTCGACTGAATGAGGAGTGAAGAGCTGTGCGGCCCGCGTTGTTGGAGAGAGTCGTTCCGGTGCTGCCCGGGGGTGAGCGCTTCCTGGGCGGCGTCGAGGTCCACCGTGCCATGTCGCACGGCAACGAGGACGACGCCGATGTGCCGCCGGCCAGGCGGCCGCGGGTGTTCGGCGAGGTGCCGCCCATGTCCGGTGACAGGACCGGCGGTTTTCTGTCTTTCCTTTTCGCCTCCGCCACGGGCAACGAGCCGAAGGCCGAACACGTCAGGGCAACCGGTGACCGGTCGGCCCGGCTGGAGCGGCAGAGGAAGAGCAGCCCGTTTTTCGGCGAGTGGGACAGCCTGGCGGGGCGGTGGCTGGCCGCCGGGCAGCCGCGGTCCAAGACGGGGGTGGTGACCGTACTGGTGCTGACCGACAGCCGTCTGCGCATGGTGTGCGTGCAGCGGCGGCGCGGCGGATCGAAGCTCGGCGATGCCGTCGCCACGGGCGAGGCGTTCGACCGTGGGGCGCTCACCTGGACCCGGCGGTACAGCAAGGGGTGGGACGACTTTCAGTTCGGCTTTCGTGACGGGTCGTGGGGGACGTTCATGATTCCCGACGACAGGGATTTCCTGGAACTGTTTCCCGGGACCCTGGGGCCCAAGGACCCCATCCCCTAGTCACGAACGGCCTCCACGAACTCCAGGCGATTGCCCACCGGGTCCTCGGAGAAGAAGCGGCGGCGGGCGGGGCTGGTGTCGTCCCAGACGACGGGGGCGCCGGCGGTGGCCAGGGTGGTGGCGAAGATGTCGAGGTCGTGGACGCGCAGGGCGGGGTGGGCCTTGCGGGCCGGGCGGAAGGTGGACTCGATGCCGAGGTGGAGTTCGGCCGTACCGGCCTCGAACCAGCAGCCGCCGCGGGCGGCGAGCAGCGGAGGCTTGGGGATCTCCCGCATCCCCAGAACGCCCGCGTAGAACGCGCGCAGGGCGTCCTCGCTGCCCGCGGGAGCGGCGAGCTGTACGTGGTCGAGGCCGGTTATCACTGGCCCATCACCTCGTTTCTCTGCGTCGGTCGGGTCAGTCAGTCGTCTTTCTGGGGCAGTCGTCTCTCTGCGTCGGTCGGGTCAGTCAGTCGTTTCTCTGGGGTGGTCGGGTCAGTCGATCGGGTCGTCGGGCTGGGGCAGTCGGCCGAATCGAGCGGCCGGTCCGGTCGGGCTATTTGATCTTGCAGGCCACTACGAAGATGCGGCGGAAGGGGAAGACGGTGCCGTGCGGGCCGCTGGGGTAGGCCTTGCGCAGCAGGTCGCGGTACTGCGCGAGGAATTCCTCGCGGGCGCCCTCGTCGTCCTCCAGCTCGGTCAGTACGGGGCGCAGGGCGGTGCCCTTGACCCAGTCCAGTACGGGGTCCTCGCCCTGCAGGAGCTGGACGTAGGTGGTCTCCCACGCGTCCACCTCGCACCCCAGGTCGGCCAGCCGCTCCAGGTACTCGGCGGGGCTGAGGATGTGGACGAAGCGCCGGCCGAGGTCACCCAGGCGGCGGCGCCACTGGGGCTCCTCGCACAGGTCGCCGAGGATGGCGTGGCTGGGCGAGGTGAAGTTGCCCGGCACCTGGAAGGCGAGGGTGCCGCCCGGGGTGAGGCCGTCGATCCACGCCGGGAAGGAGGCGGCGTGGTCGGGGACCCACTGCAGGGCCGCGTTGGAGACGATCAGGTCGTACCGCTCCTGGGGTGTCCACGTTCCGGCGTCGGCCGGCGCGAAGTCGAGGTGGCCGCCTCCGGGCGTGGGCCCGGCGTAGGTCTCGGCCTCCTTGAGCATCTCGGCGGAGTTGTCGAAGCCGGTGATGTGCGCGTCGGGCCAGCGGTCGGTCAGCTGGACGGTGACGTTGCCCGGGCCGCAGCCGAGGTCGGCGATGCGGGCGGGGCGGGCGCGGCTGGGGAGTTCTGGTATGCGGCTGAGAAGGTCGTGGAAGGGACGGGTGCGGTGCCCGGCGTGCCGCAGGTACTGCTGTGGATCCCAGGTTGGTGCGACGTGCATGTTCGAACCCCTCTGACAGATTCAGGGCTGGTACAGGCCAACGCGCCGAAGCGCGCGTCCCCGCCGACGATGCCCAATAGTCCATGAAAATATATCTTGACGTCAAGAGACTTCACGTCGACAGACCCTCTACACTGATCGCTATGGAGGACGAGGTCGACCGGTTGGTCGCAGCATGGCGCCGCGAGCGCCCGGACCTCGACGTGGAACCGCTTGAGGTCCTCAGCCGCGTCAGCAGGCTGGCCAGACACCTCGACCGCGCCCGCCGCCTCGCCTTCTCCGAGGTGGGCCTGGAGCCCTGGGAGTTCGACGTGCTCACCGCGCTGCGCCGCGCGGGCGCCCCCTACCAGCTTTCCCCCGGACAGCTGCTCACCCAGACCCTGGTCACCTCCGGCACGATGACCAATCGTATCGACCGCCTCACCAAGAAGGGCCTGGTCGAACGACTGCCCGACCCCAGCGACCGGCGCGGCGTACTGGTCCGCCTCACCCCCGAGGGCCGCGAAGCGGCCGACAAGTCGCTCGCCGGACTGCTGGCCCAGGAGCGGGCGATCCTGGCCGAGCTCTCCCGCCAGGAGCGCGGCGAACTGGCCGCACTGCTAAGGCAGTTGACGGCCCCCTTCGACAACATCCCGGGCTGATCCGGGCCGGGGACAGCGCACCACCACACCGGTGCCCCGCCGGTGCGCCCTCTTGTACGAGCGGGTCCGGGTCGGCTTTCATCGCGGACATGAGTGCGGCGGGCGGCACGGGCATCCCAGACGGCAGTGGCACGGCGGCGGGCAACGGCAGCGCGGGAAGCGGGCCGGCGAAGCCGGGCGCGGCGGGCACGGCGTACGGCAGGTACGCGAAACAGGAGCAGCCCGGTGCGGCCGGGCCGCCGGGGCGCTTCTCGGACCGTACGGTCCTGGTCACCGGTGCCGCGGGCGGCATCGGGGCCGCGGCCGCGCGGCGGCTGGCGGCGGAGGGCGCGGGCGTCCTGCTGCTGGACATCCAGGACGAGCAGGGCGAGCAGACCGCCGAGGACATCCGGGCCCTTGGAGGGCGGGCCTTCTACACGCACTGCGATGTGGCGGCCGAGGCGGACTGGGAGCGGGCGATCAGCGCCGCGCGCGCCCGCTACGGGCCGGTCGACGGGCTCGTGTGCAATGCGTACACGCCCTTCGTCGCGCCCCTGCACGCCACCGAACCCGCCGACTGGAACCACCAGTTGGGGGTCAATCTCACCGGCGCCTATCTGGGGGTGCGGGCCGCGCTGCCCGATCTGCACGAGCACGCGGGGGCGGTGGTGATGACCGCGTCCGTACAGGCCCTGTTCGGCCTGCCGGGGCGGCCCGCCTACGCCGCCTCCAAGGCCGGGCTGACCGGCCTCGCGCGGCAGCTGGCGGTCGAGTACGGGCCGCGGGTACGGGTCAACAGCGTGCTGCCGGGGCCGATCCGCACCCCCGCCTTCGACGGGGTCGAGGAGGCGGACCGGCGGATGACCGAGGAGGCGACGGTCGCCGGGCGGCTGGGGCGGCCCGAGGAGGTGGCGGCCGTCATCGCCTTCCTGCTGTCCGAGGACGCCTCGTACGTGACGGGGGCGTCCATGGTGGTGGACGGCGGCTGGAGCATCTACAAGAAGTCCGTCTGAGGCACGGAGCAGGACAGCGAGCGCTACGGGGGCGCGTACACGGCACGGCACGGGCGTACGACACGACGGCCGGGAGGCCCCATGGGCGTGCACTTCGGCGGCGACTACAACCCCGAGCAGTGGCCCGAGGAGGTGTGGGCCGAGGATCTGCGGCTGATGAAGCGGGCCCGCGTCACCATGGTCACCGCCGGGATCTTCTCCTGGGCCAGGGTCGAACCCCGGCCCGGCGCCTGGGACTTCGCCTGGTTCGACCGGGTCGTGGACGGCCTGGCCGGCGCGGGCATCGCGGTGTGCCTGGCGACGATGACGGCCTCTCCCCCGCCCTGGCTGACCCGGCTGCACCCCGAGGTCCTGCCCCAGGGCCCCGACGGGGTACGCCGCTGGCCCGGCGCCCGGCAGCACTTCTGCCCCTCCAGCCCCGCCTACCGCGACCACGCCGTCCGCCTCGTCGAGCAGCTGGCCGCCCGCTACGCGCGCCATCCGGCGCTGGCCATGTGGCACGTGGGCAACGAGTACGGCTGCCACACCCGCCAGTGCTTCTGCGACCTGTCGGCGGCCGCCTTCCGGCGCTGGCTGCGCAGCCGCTACGGGGACCTGGACGCGCTCAACCAGGCCTGGTCCACGGCCTTTTGGTCGCAGGGCTACGGCGACTGGGAGGAGGTGCTGCCGCCGCGCAGCGCCCCCACCTTCCCCAACCCCGCCCAGCAGCTGGACTACCACCGCTTCTGCGACGGGGAGCTGCGCGCGTGCTACCTGGCGGAGAAGCGGGTGCTGGAGCGGCTGGCGCCCGGGGTGCCGGTGACCACCAATCTGATGCCGCAGCACAAGCCGGTGGACGCGTTCGCCTGGGCCGGCCACATGGACGCGATGGCGCTGGACTTCTACCAGGACCCCTTCGCGCCAGCCGACCACATACGGGCGGCCTTCTCCTTCGACCTGATGCGCTCGGCGCGCGGCGGACAGCCCTGGCTGCTGCTGGAGCAGGCGCCGGGCGCGGTGAACTGGCGGGCGCGCAACGGGCCCAAGCCGCCGGGGGCGATGCGGCTGTGGAGCTGGCAGGCGGTGGCGCAGGGCGCGGACGCGGTGCTGTTCTTCCAGTGGCGCCAGTCGCGCGGCGGGGCGGAGAAGTTCCACTCCGCGATGCTGCCGCACGCCGGTACGGACACCCGGATTTTTGGCGAAGTGACCGAACTGGGGCGGGAGTTGGCGTCCGTACCGCAGATCGCCGGGACCCGGTCGCGGGCAGAGGCGGCGCTGCTGATGGACTGGAACAGCTGGTGGGCGCTGGAGCTGGACTCCCGCCCCAGCACCGCGCTGGAGCACTCCCGGCTCGTACTGGACCACTACCGGCCGCTGTTCGAGGCGGGCGTGGCCTGCGACATCGTGCCGCCCGACCGCGAGCTGTCCGGTTACCGCCTGGCCGTCGTGCCCAATCTGTATCTGCTCACCGAGCGGGACGCCGAGCGCCTGGCCGCGTATGTGCACGGCGGCGGGCACCTGCTGATGTCGTTCTTCTCCGGGATCGTGGACGGCTGCGACCGGCTGCACCCCGGCGGCCACCCGATGCGCGCGCTGCGGGAGGTGCTGGGGCTGCGGGTGGAGGAGTTCTGGCCGCTGGAGCGCGGTGCGAGCGTGGCGGTGGACGGTGTCCCCGCGGCGGGGACGGCGGTACGGCTGCGGGGCCGGGCCGATCTGTGGTCGGAGGCGATCCGCCTCCAGGGCGCCGAAGCCCTCGCGGCCTTCGCGGACGGGGAGCTGGCGGGGCACCCCGCCCTCACCCGGCACGCCTACGGCCGGGGAGTGGCGTGGTACGTGGGCACCCGCCTGGAACCGCCGCTGCTGCGCGCCCTGTTGGACACCGTACGGGAGGAGGCCGGGGTGCGGCCCGTACTGCCCGGGCTCCCCGAAGGGGTGCAGGCCACGGTCCGCGCGGACGGGCACGGCCGCTTCATGTTCCTCCTCAACCACAGCGGCCGGGCCGTCGAGGTCGCCCTGCCGCGCCCGATGACCGACCTGCTGGCAGGCCCGGGCGCCGCCCCCGCCGACCGCGTCGTGCTGCCCGTACGCGCGGTGGCGGTGCTGAGCGACACGGGCGGCGACGCCGGGAGCGCGCGCTCCTAAGGGACCGACACCGAAGCGGCCGTCGCCGGTTCCAGCTCCACCGGGCCCACCCCGGCGCGCCGTGCCAGCGCGACCGCGGCGAGGGTGGAGTGCACCCCCAGCTTGCCCAGGACGTTCTGCATGTGGGTACGGACGGTGTGCGGCGACAGGAACAGCCGCTCGGCGACCGCCTTGCGGCCCAGGCCCGCCACCATGCAGCGCAGCACCTCGCGCTCACGCGGGGTCAGCGACTCCACCAGCCGCTCGCTCTCGGTGCGGTGCTTGCGCGCGGCCGTCAGCTCCCGCAGCACGCCGGTGAGCAGCGCGGGCGGAAGGTGGGTCTCGTCGCGCAGCACACCGCGGATGACGGCGAGCAGCCGGGAGAGCGAGCAGTCCTTGGCGACCCAGCCGCCCGCTCCGGCCTGCAGGGCCGAGGCGGCACGCCGTGGGTCGTCCTTCTCGGCGAGGACGACCGTGCGCAGATACGGGTGGCCCGCGCGGACTCCGGAGACCAGCGAGATGCCGTCGACCGGACCCGCGTCGGGCGGGCCCTCGCGCGGCGCCATGGGCTGCGCGGGCACGGACGCCAGCGGTGCGGCGACGGTGCCGAGGTCGGCGTCGACCAGCATGACGTCGAAGCGCCGGCCGTCGGTGGCCGCGCGCTCCAGGCTGCGCAGGGCGGCCGGGCCGCTCCCGGCGGCGGCCACGTCCACGTCCTGCTCGGCGGCGAGCGCCGCTGCCAGCGACTCGGCGAAGATGCGGTGGTCGTCGACCACCAGAACCCGGATGCGTTGCACTGAGACCCCCTGTCTGGGGATACGGACCTTAGTGGGCACGACGCCCGAGTTGGAGATCGCCGAATCGACACGGCCGCCGCCGTGCACCACTGCTACCCCACCCCGGGCGCCGTACCCGACTGTCTCGCCCCCTGATCAGCACCGGCCCCCACCGGTGCTGTGATTCAGCGTACGGGCGGGGTCCGGTAACGGAAGCCAATTGGCAAAACTGCCCGGCCAACGTGTGCAGCGTGTGGCCAACGGCCCGTTGAGGGACAGATGTCGACAGTGAACGTCCGAAATCGATCGGCGCCGGATCGCGCCGTCCGGCGCTTTCGCGCCTTACAGAACCGTCGCGCCCGTCCTGCGGCCCCCGCCCGTCCCGCCCTACAGCACCCGCCGCGCTCCAGGGCCCGGCTCCGCGGTGAAGATCCGCGGGGTGACGTACCCGGCCGCGGCGAAGGCCTCGGTGACCGCGGCGGTCACCGCGCTTGCCGCCTCCTCCTGGACGAGCACGACCGCCGAGCCGCCGAAGCCGCCGCCGGTCATCCGCGAGCCCAGCGCGCCCGCCGCGTTCGCGGCCTCGACCACCAGGTCCAGCTCCGGGCAGGAGATCTTGAAGTCGTCGCGGAGCGAGGCGTGCCCCTCGGTCAGCAGCGGGCCGATCGCCCGGGTACGGCCCGCGTCCAGGTGCGCCATGACGGCCTCGACCCTGTGGTTCTCGGTCACGATGTGCCGCAGGAGGCCGTCGGTGACGTTGTCGCCGGGCAGCGCGGCGGCCAGTTCGGACCGTGCCGCGGACAGGTGCGCATAGCCCACATCACGCAGCGCGCGCACTCCCAGCGCCCGCGCGGCCCGCTCGCAACCGGCGCGCCGTTCCGCGTACGCGCCGTCTCCCAGTTCGTGCTTCACACGGGTGTCCACGACCAACAGGCGCAGCCCCTGGGCCGCCAAATCGAACGGCACCTGGCGCAGGGAGAGGTCGCGGGTGTCCAGGAAGAGCGCATGGCCCTCGGCGCAGCAGGCGGCCGCGGTCTGGTCCATGATTCCGCAGGGCACGCCGACGAAGGCGTTCTCGGCGCGCTGCGCGAGCTGTGCCAGGCGCTGCCCGGTGAGCCCGAGCCCGTACAGGTCGCTGAGCGCGAGCGCGGTGGCGATCTCCAGGGCGGCCGAGGAGGAGAGCCCGGCGCCGGTGGGCACCGAGCTCTCGTAGTGGAGGTCGGCGCCGCCCACGGGCAGACCGGCCTCGCGCAGTGCCCACACCACGCCCGCCGGGTAGGCGGCCCAGCCGCCGCGGTCCCCTCCTGCGCCGGGCTCCGGGCGCAGGTCGGCCACGCGCAGTTCGACGGTGCCGCCGCGGACGCCGCCGGAGTGGACGCGCAGCACGCCGTCGCCGCGGGCCGAGGCGGCGGCCACGGTGGTGTGCGTGAGCGCCAGCGGCATCACGAAGCCGTCGTTGTAGTCGGTGTGTTCACCGATGAGGTTGACGCGGCCGGGCGCCGCCCACACTCCCGTGGGGGCGGCCCCGAAGACCTCGCCGTAGGCCGCGGCGGTATCGGCTGGGTTCACTCGCTCTCCCGTGTCACTCGGTCTCCCGGCGCTGGGCGAACTCCCAGGCGTCGGCGACGATTCCGGCGAGGTCGGCGCGGCTGGGCTGCCAGCCGAGCTTGTCGGCGGCGTTCTTGGCGGAGGCGACGAGCACGGCCGGGTCGCCGCCACGGCGGGGGGCGACGACCTCGGGGATGGGGTGCCCGGTGACCTTGCGGACGGTCTCGATGACCTCGCGTACGGAGAAGCCGTTGCCGTTGCCGAGGTTGCAGATCAGGTGCTCGCCGTCGGCGGCGTGGTCCAGGGCCAGCAGGTGGGCCTCGGCGAGGTCGGCGACGTGGATGTAGTCGCGTACGCAGGTGCCGTCGGGGGTGGGGTAGTCGTCGCCGAAGACGTTGATGGCCTCGCGCTTGCCCTGGGCGACCTGCAGGACGAGCGGGATGAGGTGCGACTCGGGGTCGTGGCGCTCGCCGCAACTGCCGTACGCGCCCGCGACGTTGAAGTAGCGCAGGGAGACGGCGGCCAGGCCGTGGGCGGCGCACTCGCCGCTGATCATGTGGTCGACGGCGAGCTTGGTGGCGCCGTAGGGGTTGGTGGGGGCGGTCGGCGCGGTCTCCAGGATCGGGACCTGCTCGGGCTCGCCGTAGGTGGCGGCGGTGGAGGAGAAGACGAGCTTGCGCACGCCCGCCGCGCGCATGGCCGCCAGCAGCGCCATGGTGCCGCCGACGTTGTTGACCCAGTACTTCTCGGGGTTGACCACGGACTCGCCGACCTGGGAGAAGGCGGCGAAGTGCAGGACGGCGTCGAAGCTGGAGTCCAGCCAATTGGCGGCGTCCTGAATGCGCCCCTCGATGAACTGCGCGCCCTGCGGAATGCCCTCGCGGTGGCCGGTGGACAGGTCGTCCAGCACCGTCACCTGGTGCCCGGCCTCCAGCAGGTGCGCCGCCACGACGCTGCCGACATATCCCGCGCCACCCGTGACCAGGTACTTCTTGCTCACTTGCTCGCTACCTCTCGCAGTCGCTGTGCCGCGGCCTCCGGCGGCACGTCGTTGATGAACACATCCATGCCGGACTCGGAGCCCGCGAGGAACTTCAGCTTGCCCGACGTACGGCGAATGGTGAAAAGCTCCAGGTGCAGAGCGAATTCTTTGCGGTGTTTTGCGCGGAAGGGCGCCTGGTGCCAGGCCGCGATGTACGGGGTGGGGGGCGCGTCCCGGCCGAAGAGGCGGTCGAAGCGCTTGAGGAGCTCCAGATAGACCCGCGGGAATTCGGCGCGCGCCTCCTCCTCCAGGGCGGGCAGGTCGGGGACCCGGCGCCGGGGGTAGAGGTGGACCTCGTAGGGCCAGTGGGCGGCGTAGGGGACGAAGGCGGCCCAGTGCTCGCCCTCCAGGACGACGCGGGAGCCGTCGGCCAGCTCCTCGGCCACGGCGTCGTCGAAGAGGTTGCGCCCGCCGGTGTGCTCCAGGTGGCCCGCCAGTGAGGTGAGCATGCGCGCGGTGCGCGGGGTGGTGAAGGGGTAGGCGTAGATCTGGCCGTGCGGGTGGCCGAGGGTGACGCCGATCTCCTCGCCGCGGTTCTCGAAGCAGAAGACCTGTTCCACGCCCGGGAGTTGGGACAGCTCGGCGGTGCGGTCGGTCCAGGCGTCCAGGACCAGGGCGGCCTGCTGCTCGTCCAGGTCGGCGAAGGAGGCGTCGTGGTCGGGGGTGAAGCAGACCACCTCGCAGCGGCCGCTCGCGCCGGCCAGGGAGGGGAAGCGGTTCTCGAAGACGACGACGTCGTAGTCGGCCGCGGGGATCTCCGAGGCGCGGCCGTCGCGGGAGGGGCACAGCGGGCAGCGGTCGGCCGGCGGGTGGTAGGTGCGGTCCTGGCGGTGCGAGGCGATGGCGACGGCGTCGCCCAGCAGGCGGTCGTGGCGGATCTCGGAGGCGGTGGAGACGGGCGCCGGCGGGCGGCGGTCGACGGCTTCGCGTACGGCGTCGTCGCGCGCGTCGAAGTAGATCAGCTCCCGGCCGTCCGCGAGCCGCGTCGTCGTCTTCTTCACGGGAGCTCCTCACCGCTACGACCAAACACAAACAAACACAATGAAGCACAAGTAAACAGTCGCGTCAACGCTCCGACCAGCCACCGACATTTCGCCCCACAACGCCCGCCTCGCTCACCATCCAACAAAAACAATCAACAAAACTGTTCAGCTTCTGCCGATCGGGACGTAGCTTTCTGTGCGTTCACGCAAGAACGCGCCACAGACGCTAAAGAAGCGAGTGCTCCATGATCACTCTGGCCGAAGGGCTCCGGCTCCCCACCAACGGGCTCGACTACGCCATCCTGGCCCTCTACTTCGTCGTCGTCCTCGGCATCGGCTTCGCCGCCAAACGCAGCGTGAAGACCAGCCTGGACTTCTTCCTCTCCGGCAGGTCGCTGCCCGCCTGGGTCACCGGCCTCGCCTTCGTCGCCGCCAATCTGGGCGCCACCGAGATCCTCGGCATGGCGGCCAACGGCGCGCAGTACGGGGCGTACACCGTGCACTGGTACTGGATCGGCGCCATCCCGGCCATGGTCTTCCTGGGCCTGGTGATGATGCCCTTCTACTACGGCTCCAAGGTCCGCTCGGTGCCCGAGTTCCTGCTGCACCGCTTCGGGCCGTCCTCGCACCTGCTGTCCTCGGTGATCTTCGCCGTCTCCTCCGTGCTGATCGCGGGCGTGAACCTGTACGCGATGGCGATCGTGCTGGAGGCGCTGCTGGGCTGGCCGGAGTGGGTGGCGATCGTCGTCGCGGGCTTCTTCGTGCTGGCGTACATCACCATCGGCGGGCTGTCCTCGGCGATCTACAACGAGGTGCTGCAGTTCTTCGTCATCCTGGCCGCGCTGATCCCGCTGACGATCGTGGGCCTCAAGCGGGTCGGCGGCTGGGACGGGCTGACCGGCTCGCTGACCGCCTCCCGCGGTGACAACTTCCTTACGGCGTGGGGCGGTACGGGCATCGGCTCGCCCAACCCGCTGGGCGCGAACTGGCTGACCATCGTGCTGGGCCTCGGCTTCGTGATGAGCTTCGGCTACTGGACGACCAACTTCGCCGAGGTGCAGCGCGCGCTGTCCGCGAAGAACCTCTCCGCGGCCAAGCGCACTCCGCTGATCGCCGCCTTCCCCAAGATCCTCATCCCGATGGTCGTGGTGGTGCCCGGGCTGATCGCACTGGTCATGGAGCCCGCGCTGGGCAGGGGCGGCAAGGACGGGCTCCAGTACAACGACGCGATCCCGGTGCTGATGCGCGACCTGCTGCCCAACGGGGTGCTGGGCATCGCCGTCACCGGTCTGCTCGCGGCGTTCATGGCCGGAATGGCGGCGAACGTCTCGTCCTTCAACACCGTTTTCACCAACGACATCTGGGGCGCGTACCTGAAGAAGGGCCGCCCGGACGCGTACTACCTCAAGACCGGCCGGGTGGTCACCGCGGTCGGCGTGCTGATCGGCATGGGGACGGCGTTCATCGCCTCGTCCTTCAGCAACATCATGAATTACCTGCAGACGCTGTTCTCGTTCTTCAACGTCCCGCTGTTCGTGGTCTTCGTCATCGGCATGTTCTGGAAGCGCACCAGCGCGGCGGCCGGTTTCTGGGGCCTGCTGTCGGGCACGGCCGCGGCGATGGTCAACTACTTCTGGCTCTACAAAGGCGGGGTCATCGCCATCCCCTCCGACCAGGGTGCCAACTTCGTCTCCTCGATCGTGGCCTTCGCGGTGGGCGCGGTGGTGATGTTCGCGGTCACCCTCGTCACCAAGCCGCGGCCCGCCCAGTCGCTGGCCGGGCTGGTGTACGGCACCAGGTCGCCCGGCATGCAGGAGCTGCCCGCCGAGGGCGACGACGCCTGGTACCGCAGGCCGGCCCTGCTGGGCTGGGGCGCGGTCGTGCTGGCCGCCGCCTGCTACCTCCCCTTCTCGCTGTGAGCCAGGTCAGGAGCGACCATGAGTGAGTACCGGAAGCAGGTCGAAAAGCTGGAGCGCGAGTCGGCCAGTGCCGCGCGGCTCTTCGACGTACGGCGCATCATCGGCGGGCTGTTCGTCGTCTACGGCGTGATCGTCACCATCGCGGGCCTGACCGCCTCCGACGCCGACCTGAAGAAGGCCCAGGACATCAACATCAACCTCTGGACGGGCCTGGGCATGCTCGCCCTGGGGCTGTTCTTCCTGCTGTGGATGTGGCTGCGGCCCGCCGTCCCGCCGGCGGCCGAGGACCTTGCCGAGGCGCGGGAGGAACCCCCGGCCGGGCACTGATCCACGGCCTCTAAGGCGGTGGGACCGCTCTCGGCCCCACCGCGTCGGCCTCCCCGCCGCCGCCCGTACCGCTCCCGGAGCCGCCCGAGGTGCGCGTCGCCGCGCGGTCCAGCAGTCCCGTGCGCGCCGCCAGCGCCGCCGCCTCCAGCCTCGACCCCACGCCCAGCTTCATCAGCACCCGCTGGACGTGCGTACGGGCGGTGCTGGGCGCGATGCCCATCCCGGCCGCGATCAGCCGGGTGTCCTCGCCCTCGGCGACCCGCACCAGCACCTCCACCTCGCGCGGGGTGAGCATCTGCAGCAGCCGCGCGCCCTCGTCGTCCGGCTGCGCCGCCGGGTGCAGCAGCTCCTGGAAGGCCTGCTGCAGCAGCTGCGGCGCGATCGCCGCCTCCCCTGCCCTGGCCTTCATCATGGCCCGCTCCACGCCCTCGATGCGCTCGTCGTGGCGTACGTACCCGGAGGCGCCCGCGGCGAAGGCGGCCGCTATGCCCCTGGGGTTGGGTACCGGCCCCAGCACCACGACCGCGACCTGCGGCCGCTCCTTCTTGATCCGCACCACCGGGTCGAAGACCCCCGGCTCGGCGGGGGACGCCGTGCCCAGCAGGCACACCTCCGGCGCCCTGCTCACCACCAGGTCCGCCGCACCCGCGCTCGGCGCGGCCGCGGCCAGCACTCGGTGCCCGCGCAACTTCAAGGCCGAGGCGAGTGCCTCGGCGAGCAGTCGGTGATCGTCGACCACCATGAGCCGCACGCCCATCGCAACCCCCCATTCCCCGGCGAGCCCAGCCCCCCGGCCCTCGCCAGGCCCCTTGCCCCCGGAAGCTACACGCTTGTTCGACATCGCGCGCCCCTTACTGGGAAGAAGCCTGTCGGAATGCAGAAATCCCGGCCATTCAGGGCCAGTTGCCTGCCGTCCCCGGCCGAAGTCCGTCCGATCATGACACTGCCCCGGCATCGGGGTGTCCAGACGCCCTCGGGAAAGGTGCCACAGAGCAAACTCCACCGACCCGCCCCGCACCGGCCAACCTCGGGCCGGTGCGGCGGGCCGTTCGCGCTGCGCGCCGCTACGCGTCCTCGGCCAGCTCCAGCCAGCGCATCTCCAGCTCCTCGCGCTCGCCCGCCAGCTTGCGCAGGTCGGCGTCCAGTTCGGCGACCTTGGCGAAGTCGGTGGCGTTCTCGGCGATCTGCGCGTGCAGCCTGGCCTCCTTGTCGCCGACCTTGTCCAACTGCCGCTCGATCTTCTGGAGTTCCTTCTGGGCCGCGCGGTT
Source organism: Streptomyces sp. UF-297 (assembly GCF_058245575.1). Classification (NCBI taxonomy): domain Bacteria; kingdom Bacillati; phylum Actinomycetota; class Actinomycetes; order Kitasatosporales; family Streptomycetaceae; genus Streptomyces; species Streptomyces sp. UF-297. The sequence continues at coordinate 34,117 of NZ_JBSIBZ010000091.1, forward strand.
GACGGCGGCGGACTTCTGCTTGGGCGCCTCGGCGGCCGGGGCGGGCGCGGGCGACGCCGCCTCGATGACCTGCTGCCGGCGCTCCAGGTACTCGTCCAGGCCGCGCGGCAGCATCCGCAGCGTCGCGTCGCCCAGCAGCGCGAAGACGCGGTCGGTGGTGCGCTCGACGAAGTACCGGTCGTGGCTGATGACCACCAGCGAGCCGGGCCAGCCGTCCAGCAGGTCCTCCAGCTGCGTCAGCGTCTCGATGTCCAGGTCGTTGGTCGGCTCGTCCAGGAACAGGACGTTGGGCTCGTCCATCAGCAGCCGCAGGATCTGCAGGCGGCGGCGCTCACCGCCGGAGAGGTCGCCCACCGGCGTCCACTGCTTCTCCTTGGTGAAGCCGAACTTCTCGCACAGCTGCCCGGCGCTCATCTCCCGGCCCTTGCCCAGGTCCACGCGCTCGCGCACCTGCTGTACGGCCTCCAGCACCCGCCAGGTGGGGTCGAGTTCGCCGACCTCCTGTGAGAGATAGGCCAGTTTCACGGTCTTGCCGACCACGATCCGGCCCGCCGCGGGCTGCTGTTCGCCCTGGGTGCGGGCGGCCGCGGCCAGCGCGCGCAGGAGCGAGGTCTTGCCCGCGCCGTTGACGCCGACCAGGCCGATCCGGTCGCCGGGGCCCAGCTGCCAGGTCACGTGCTTGAGCAGCGTCTTGGGCCCGGCCTGCACGGTGATGTCTTCCAGGTCGAAGACGGTCTTGCCCAGCCGGGAGCCGGCGAACTTCATCAGCTCGGCCTTGTCGCGCGGCGGCGGCACGTCCGCGATCAGCTCGTTGGCGGCCTCGATGCGAAAGCGCGGCTTGCTCGTACGGGCCGGGGCGCCGCGCCGCAGCCAGGCCAGCTCCTTGCGCATCAGGTTCTGCCGCTTGGCCTCTTCGGTGGCGGCGATCCGCTCCCGCTCGGCGCGCGCGAAGACGTAGTCGCTGTAGCCGCCCTCGTACTCGTGGACGTCCCCGCGCTGTACGTCCCACATGCGGGTGCAGACCTGGTCCAGGAACCAGCGGTCGTGGGTGACCACGACGAGCGCGGAGCGGCGGGCCTGGAGGTGGCGGGCCAGCCAGGAGATGCCCTCGACGTCCAGGTGGTTGGTCGGCTCGTCCAGGACGATCAGGTCCTGGTCGGCGATGAGCAGCTTGGCCAGCGCGATACGGCGGCGCTCGCCGCCGGAGAGCGGGCCGATGACGGTGTCCAGGCCCTGCCCGAAGCCCGGCAGGTCCAGGCCGCCGAACAGCCCGGTGAGCACATCGCGGATCTTGGCGTTGCCCGCCCACTCGTGGTCGGCGAGATCGCCGATGACCTCGTGGCGGACGGTGGCGGCCGGGTCGAGGGAGTCGTGCTGGGTCAGTACGCCCAGGCGCAGGCCGCCGGCGTGGGTGACCCGGCCCTCGTCGACGTCCTCCAGCTTGGCCAGAATGCGGATCAGCGTGGTCTTGCCGTCGCCGTTGCGCCCCACGACGCCGATCCGGTCCCCCTCGTTGACGCCCAGGGAGACGCCGTCGAGCAGCGAACGCAGCGCGTACGCCTTGCCGACGGCTTCCAGATTGACGAGATTGACGGCCATCTCACTCCTGATCTCGGGACCCTGCGCGGATCGTGCGGTCTTCCAGACTAGTCGCCGCCCGCGAGGTGCCCGGGCCTCGGCCGGGGCCGCCGGACACGCCCGGGGCCGGCCGCCGCCGGGCGGGCGGGCGGCGCCCCTACCCTCGCGTCCATGGAACCGGACCGGCCACCGAGCGGCCCCGTCGAGATCGCCGTACGGGTCGTGGCCGCGGTGGTGCTGCTCGGCTTCGCCGCGCTGACCTTCGTCTTCGGCCTGTTCGCCGCGATGGCGAGCGACGGCTGCGGGCCGCACGACCCGCGCCTGATCTGTACGGCGGGCGGCCAGCTCACCGTCACCTTCGTCCCGCTCTGCGCCGCCCTGGCCGCCGCGGCCCTGACGGTCTGGGGCGTGCTGACCCGCCGCCCGTCGGGCCTGCTGGGCGTACTGGCCGCGGGGACGCTGCTGCTGGCGTCGTGGGTGGTGGTGCTGGCGGTGCTGTGACCGGCGCGGCCCCGGCTCGCGCGCAAATGAGGCTCCAGGGGCGGGAGTTCACTTCTGGGTCCGTTGGTAACGTGGCGCGATGAGCGCGGATCACGAAGTGGATGTGGCGTACGGGCTGCCCTACCTGCCCGGCGGGAAGCTCCTGGACCTCTACCGGCCGCTGGGCACGGCGGGCCCCTCCCCGGCCGTCCTGCTGTGGCACGGCATCGGCGGCGACGAGCGGGACGTCCTCGCGCCCCTCGCCCGGGCAACCGCCGCGCGCGGGGTGAGCGTCTACGTACCGGACTGGCGGGCCGACGACCCCGGCAGCGGCCGCTCGCAGCTGCTGGCGTCGCTGGAGTACGTACGGGAGCGGGCGGCCGGGCAGCACGGCGGGCGGCTCGTGGCGGCCGGGTGGTCCGCCGGGGCGTCGGCCGCGGTGGGGCTGGCGCTGCGGCCCGGGGCCGCGGGCGCGGCCGCCTGGCGCCCCACCGCCGTGGTCGGCATAGCGGGCCGTTACGACCTGCGCTCCTTCACCACCGGCACATGCCTGCTCGACGACCTCGCCGAGGGGGTCCGCCCGCAGTGCCCGGTCCGCCTGCTGCACGGCGCCGACGACCCGGTCGTCCCCGCCCGGCACACCCGCGACTTCGTCGCCGCCGCCTCCAAGGACCCGTCCGCCGAGGTGACGTACGAGGAGTCCGGCAGCGACCACGCCGGCGTGATCATGACCGAGTACGACCCCACGACCGACCGCTGCGTCCCCACCACGGCCGAACACGCGGTGCGCTCCGGCGGGTTGACAGTACGCACGCTCGCCGACGCGGCCGGGGTGACAGCAGCCTGAGCGCTCCGCGGGGAGCACGGCCGTGGGACCGCGGGCTGACGACAGGCCCTAGGAGACCACCGTCGCGCCCCGCGCAGGGCTGTCGGCGATGCGGACGGCGCGGCAGGTGCCCGAGGCGAGAAGGGTGTCGGCGATGTCGCCCGCCGCTTCGCGGTCCTTGGCGAGGAAAGCGGTGGTGGGGCCGGAGCCGGAGACGAGGGCGGCCAGGGCGCCGGCCGCGGTGCCCGCGGCGAGGGTGTCGGCGAGGGAGGGGCGCAGGGAGAGGGCCGCGGGCTGGAGGTCGTTGGCGAGGTGTGCGGCCAGGGTCACGGCGTCGCCGGTGCGCAGGGCGTCCAGGAGGGCGGGCGAGGCCTGCGGGAGGGGGATGTCGCTGCCTTCGGCGAGGCGGTCGAACTCGCGGTAGACGGCCGGGGTGGACAGGCCGCCGTCGGCGACCGCGAAGACCCAGTGGAAGGAGCCGCCGACCTCCAGGGGCTCCAGGCGCTCGCCGCGGCCGGTGCCCAGGGCCGCGCCGCCGACCAGACTGAAGGGGACGTCGCTGCCCAACTCGGCGCAGACGGCGAGGAGTTCGTCCCGGGAGGCGCCGGTGCCCCACAGGGCGTCGCAGGCCAGCAGGGCGCCCGCGCCGTCCGCGCTGCCGCCCGCCATGCCGCCCGCGACGGGGATGTCCTTGGCGATGTGCAGGTGGACGTCGGGTGCGATGCCGTGCCGGGCGGCCAGGAGCTCGGCGGCGCGGGCCGCCAGGTTCGTCGCGTCCAGCGGGACCTGGTGGGCGTCCGGGCCCGAGCAGGTGATCCGCAGGGTGTCCGCCGGGGTCGCGGTGACCTCGTCGTAGAGGCCGACCGCGAGGAAGACGTTGGCCAGGTCGTGGAAGCCGTCGGGGCGGGCGGCGCCGACCGCCAGCTGGACGTTGACCTTCGCGGGGACCCGTACGGTGATGGGCGAGGTCACTGGGCTGCTCCCTTGTGCTCGGCGATGCGGGCGAACTCCTCGACGGTGAGCGCCTCGCCGCGCGCCTGCGGCGAGATCCCGGCGGCCACCAGCGCGGCCTCGGCACCGGCCGCGGAACCCGCCCAGCCCGACAGGGCGGCGCGCAGCGTCTTGCGGCGCTGGGCGAAGGCGGCGTCCACGACCGCGAAGACCTCCTCGCGCGAGGCGGTGGTCGCCACCGGCTTCTCGCGGCGGACCAGCGAGACCAGGCCGGAGTCGACGTTGGGCGCGGGCCAGAAGACGTTGCGGCCGATCGAGCCGGCCCGCTTGACCTCGGCGTACCAGTTGGCCTTGACCGAGGGCACGCCGTAGACCTTGTTGCCGGGGCGGGCCGCGAGCCGGTCGGCGACCTCGGCCTGGACCATGACCAGGGTGCGGTCGATGGTGGGGAAGGTCGCGAGCATGTGGAGCAGCACCGGCACCGCGACGTTGTAGGGGAGGTTGGCGACCAGCGCGGTGGGCGCGGGGCCCGGCAGCTCGGTGACCTGCATGGCGTCGCTGTGGACCAGCGCGAAGCGATCGGCGCGCTCGGGCAGGCGGGCGGCGACGGTGGAGGGCAGCGCCGCGGCCAGCACCTCGTCGATCTCGACGGCGGTGACCCGGTCGGCGGCCTCCAGCAGGGCCAGGGTCAGCGAGCCGAGCCCGGGGCCGACCTCGACGACCACGTCGTCCTCGCGCACCTCGGCGGTACGCACGATCCGGCGCACCGTATTGGCGTCGATGACGAAGTTCTGGCCGCGCTGCTTGGTGGGGCGCACGCCCAGCGCGGCGGCCAGCTCGCGGATGTCGGCCGGGCCCAGAAGCGGGCCGTTGTCTTCGGTCAAACTGCTGTCGCTCACTGGTGCAGCTTACGGCCGCAGTGCGGCCACGGGCTCGCCCCCCGGCTGATGTAGAGCTTCTTGGCCCGGAAGGTCTGCTCGGAGGCGGGGGCGTCCTGCGGTCTGCCGCTGCCGCCCAGGCCCTGCCAGGTGCGTACGTCGAACTGGTAGAGGCCGCCGTAGGTGCCCGAGGGGTCCACGGCGTTCGGCCGGCCGCCGGCCTCGCAGTGCGCGAGCCCGGACCAGTTCAGGTCGTCCGCGCCCTGCACGGAGGAGGGCATCGACTTGGTGCCGACGTGCACGACCTGATCGCGCGGCCGGCGCACGATCTCCGCCTCCAGCCGCCTGGGCTTCTGCTTGACGCCGTTGACGGTGCGCAGCTGGTACGTGACGCGCTTCACGCCCGGCTGCCCCTGCTGGACCACCGACTCGGTGCCCTTGAACAGGTTCGGGTCGCTGCGCCGCACCGTCTTGAAGCCGATGGCCTCCTCGCGCACCTCCTTGGAGCCGGTGACGCGCATGACGGAGATGGTCTGGCCCTCGCGCGGGAAGCTGTCGGGCGGCACGGAGGTGGTGTCGTCGCCGCGCAGCGCGATCCCGGCCTGTTCCATGGCCTCGCGCACGGTCGCGGCGTTGGTGCGGATGGTGCGCTCGCGCCCGTCGGCCATGAACACGACGCTGCGCTCGGTGCGTACGGCCAGGTCCATGCCGTGCCGTGCGATGCGCTGGGAGCGGGTGGTGGACAGGTAGGCGCCCTCGGCGCGCACGCCCAGCTGACGCAGCGCCCCGGCGACGGTCTCGGCGGTGGTCCACACCTGGCGCCGCTCGCCGTCCAGGGTGAGCATCAGGGGGCGGCCGCGGCGCACGACGACCTCGTCGCCGCTGGCCAGTTCGCTGCCCGGGGAGGGCGCGACGAGGTCGTGCCGGCCGATCTCCAGGTCTTCGGCGGCCAGCAGCTCGCCGACGTCGTCGGCGAAGGTGTGCAGGGTGCGCGGGGTGCCGTCGACGCTGAGCCGGATGGCCTTGTCGTTGGCGATGAAGGCGGAGGTGCCGCCCGCGAGGAAGGCGACCACCAGGGCCTGGGGCAGCAGCCGGCGCAGCGGGTCGGGGCGCTCGGAGGTGCGCCGGCGGCGGGCGGCGCGCCGGGCGGCGG